>NZ_RZTI01000190.1:0-8394 GCF_003997275.1 Mesorhizobium sp. M6A.T.Ce.TU.002.03.1.1 | reverse complement strand
CGGCTGCGCTGACGCAAGGGCGGGGCGGCGCCATTGATGGGATTCCTGCTTGCGCGACTCCCCGATCTCCCGCCGTTTCAGCCTGGATGCGCTTGGCTGATTGCCACGTCCGTTCGACCCCGTCGGCGGACAGTTGCCAACCGGAACCTCTGCGGAGCTGAGGCGTTCGAACCGCAGGAGTTGAGAGCTGCGCCACCGTAAAAGAGTACTGCAATGGCCCAAAAACTAGAGATAACGACAGGCACCAACGACCGGCCGCGCAACGAAACCATAGGCCAGTCCGGCGAAGGCCTGCTGGGCAGCACGCCGCTTGAAGTCGACGAGACCGCCGCCCGGTTGCGAGGCAAGCTGCAAGGCAAACCCGAGCAATTTGCGGAAGCCAATCCCGAAGCGGCAGGCATTGCCGGCGCCGGCGAGCATATTTGCCACCGCTGCGCCGGGACAGGCATGATCGACGGCCGCACCTGCCCCGAATGCGGCGGAACCGGAAAGGTGACGACGCCGATCGGCGGCGGCTGAAGAGATCAGGGCAGCGATCACGTTCGCGAAAATCTCGATCACCGAAGCGCCAAGGAGTCCGGGCCGAATGGCGCGGATCAGATCGCCGGCACCCACTTCCAGAACACGCCCTCCATCCGTTCGGGATAATGCTTGAACTCGCATTCGAAGCGCCATCCGTAAGTCTTGGCGGCCGCCAGCGCTTCCTTGCTGACCGGGTTCATGCCCGTTCCCGGCGCGAACCAGTCTTCCAGCAAGTCGTCGGGTACGTAGGCGCCGATCCTCAAAGGCAGCTTTTCGAGGACGACATCCATTTCGTCAGGTGCGGACAATGGGGTCTCTCCTTCAAGAGCTATCACAAACAAGTCATTCGAAGCCGATTGGGTTCCAGAGCAGCGCTGGGATCGAAGGTGAGCGTGGTGGGCGGCGTGTTGGACGTGCTGCCTGTCGATCTGCACATTCCCGGCTGCCCGCCGCCGCCGGCGGAAATTCTGAAGGGACTGCTGGCGCTGCTGGAGGGGGGTGAATTCGGGGACCAGGTCGCCCAGAGATTGATGCTGAAACGTCCTATAGGGCATCCGCGACGGAACAGCTCGTGCCTAATGCCGGCTGTTTGCAAGCACATCCCGCAGGACTTTCGGCCGTTGACGATGGGGAGATGCACCAGTCGTCCCCTTGACTTATACGCCGTCGGTCGATTCAACCTTCAACTCTGGGGCGTGTGCGTCTCTAAGTTCTCGAAGTGCCAAGGCGAACAGCTGACATGAATATCCAAGCCCATGAAAATCTTAAGTCTACAATCTGGGAAATCGCGAATCGACTACGCGGTCCGTATCGCCCGCCGCAATACCGACTGGTCATGTTACCAATTGTTGTTTTGCGGCGACTGGATTGTGTTCTTGAGCCGACTAAGAACGCTGTACTTAAGCAATATGAAAAGCTGGCCGCGCAGAATATGCCGGAAAGCGCGATGGAAAGGCTGCTCGGGCGCGCGGCGGATCCGAAGCGCAAGCATCCCCTCTACAACACCAGCCCGTTCACCTTCGACCGGCTGCTTGGTGATTCCGAGAACATCGCGCCGAACCTCGTCTCCTACATCAACGGCTTTTCGCCCTCTGCGCGGGCCATCTTCGAGCGCTTCAAATTCACGGATCAGATCGAGAAGCTCGACGCCAGCAACCGCCTATTCACTATCATTAAGGCAATGGCCGATGTGAACCTGCACCCTAACCGCATCGACAATTTGCAGATGGGCTATTTGTTCGAGCATCTGGTGATGCGCTTCAACGAGCAGGCCAACGAAGAGGCCGGCGACCACTTCACCCCGCGCGAGGTTATCCGCCTGATGGCGAACCTCGTCTACACCGGTGAGCAGGACGTATACACGCCGGGCATTTTCCGCACAATCTACGATCCGGCCTGCGGCACCGGCGGGATGCTGTCGGAATCGGAAAAGTTCATCCTCGGGCAGAACGACCGCGCAGAGCTGGCCCTCTTCGGACAGGAATACAACGACGAGTCCTGGGCCATCTGCTGCTCGGACATGCTCATCAAGGACGAGGACACCAGCAGCATCGTGCTTGGCGACACGCTGGGTGACGGCAAGACGCGCGACGGCTTCGAGGGAAAGCAGTTTCATTACCTGCTCGCCAACCCGCCCTTCGGCGTGGAGTGGAAGGACCAGCAAAAGGTTGTCGAGAAGGAACACAAGGAGCTGGGCTTTGCGGGACGCTTCGGCGTCGGGCTGCCCGCGATCAACGACGGTTCGCTGCTGTTCCTCCAGCATATGATTTCCAAGATGCACCCTTACAAGGAAGGGGATGAGAATGCGGTCGGCTCCAAGATCGCCATCGTCTTCAACGGCTCGCCGCTGTTCTCGGGCGATGCCGGGTCCGGTCCATCGAACATCCGCCGCTGGATCATCGAGAACGATTGGCTCGACGCCATCGTGGCGCTGCCCGACCAGCTTTTCTACAATACTGGCATCTTCACCTATGTCTGGCTCGTCACCAATCGCAAGGCTCCCAAGCGGCGCGGCAAGGTGCAATTGATCGACGGCACCCGCTTTTTCAAGCGGATGACGAAGAGCCTCAACAACAAGCGCAACCAGATCAATGACGACCAGATCCACCATCTCACCCGCATCTATGGCAACGGCCAAGACGGCGAGACGGCGGAGGTGCGTATCAATGGCGGCACCGAGACCCGAACCGTCTCGCGCATTTTCGAGAACCGCGAGTTCGGCTTCCTCAAGGTGACGGTTGAGCGCCCGTTGCGCATGAACTTCGAGGCGACAGCAGAGCGCATTGTCCGACTGGACGGCCAAAGCGCCTTTGTCAGTCTCGCCACCTCAAAAAGGCGCAAGGACGACAAGGCGGCTGCGCGCGAGATAGAGGAAGGGCGCGCGCAGCAGGAGGCCATCCGCGCCGCGCTGGCGACGCTCGAAGCCAAGGGCCGCTATATGGATCGCGAGGTGTTCGAGGCGGACCTTGACCGCGCCGCCAAGCGCGCCGGGGTCAAAATCCCCGCGCCGGTCAAGAAAGCGATCTTCGCCGCGCTGGGCGAGCGCGACCCGGACGCAAAGGAATGTCTCGACAGCAAGGGCAGGCCGGAGCCGGACAGCGAATTGCGCGACACCGAGAACATCCCGCTGCCCAAGGCATTCGAGATGCCAAAGGCGTTTTTGGAAGCGGTCGGAAAGCCCGAGAACGCCGCACAAAAAGGGGCGAAGCTGCCGATGTTTTTTGGTCCGGACAAACCGAACGAGGACCTCGCTACGGCGATGCAGCCCGCGATCGACGCCTATATGGCGCGCGAGGTGCTGCCACATTTGGCCGATGCCTGGGTGGACTACGACAAGACCAAAGTCGGCTACGAAATTCCGATCAACCGGCATTTCTATGTCTACAAGCCGCCGCGCCCACTGGACGAGATCGAGACGGACATCACCGCGCTGGAAGGCGAGATTGCTGGGCTGTTGAAGGGGCTGGTTGCATGAATCTGGTCGAAGTGGTTCCAGACTCGTGGATTAAAGCCAGCGTCGGAAAGTATTGCGATGTTCAGCTCGGCAAGATGCTCCAAAATGATCCTGTCTCCGAAAGAGACGAATTGAAGCGATATTTGCGCGCCATCAATATCGCCAAGAGCGGACTCGATCTTTCACACGATTTCAGCATGTGGATAAAACCGCAGGAAATGGAGCGATTTCGGCTGAAGCGTGGCGACATCCTGGTTAGCGAAGGGGGCGACGCGGGTCGAACAGCGGTATTTAACAGCGATGATGAATACTACTTTCAAAACGCCATCAATCGGGTGCGTCCCATTGGCGATGTACGCATCCTGCCCGAGTTCATCTACTACTGGTTCACTTTTTTAAAGGTCGCTGGATATGTCGAGATGGTTTGCAACGTGGCGACTATCGCACATTTTACGGCAGAGAAGGTCAAGGCTGCACCATTAGCGCTCCCGCCCCTCGAAACCCAGCGGCGGATTGCGCGGTATCTGGATGCGAAGACGGCGCGGATCGACGGGCTGATTGAGAAGAAGCTCACGCTTCTGGACCGGCTGGCCGAAAAGCGTCAGGCCCTCATCACCCGCGCCGTAACCAAGGGCTTGAACCCAGACGCCCCCATGAAACCCTCCGGCATAGACTGGCTCGGCGACATCCCGGCACATTGGGTCGTGTCATCCTTGGGCTACCGCTACGAAGTCCAACTTGGCCGGATGCTCAACGCCGAGCGATCGGATGGGGACCACTTAAAACCGTACCTGCGGGTTTACGATGTTCAATGGGGCAAAATCACTGTCGACGATCTTCCGTTGATGGACTTCCCGCCAGAGGCCCAAATTCGGTATCGACTCCGACCTGGAGACCTTCTGGTGAACGAAGGCGGAAGTTACGTTGGGAGATCAGCAATCTGGCGAGGAGAATTGGAGGAGTGTTATTATCAAAAGGCGCTTCACAGGTTGAGGCCGTTTCATCCCAAGTCCGACACCGCCGAGTTCCTTTACTTTCTCATGGAAATGGCGACGAAGAACGGCGTTTTTATTGCGGGCGGTAATCAGACAACAATTGATCATCTCACCGCCGAACAGCTACGCCACTACAATTTCGCTTTCCCGCCGATCGAAGAGCAATTTCAAATCACGGAGATGTTAAATAAAAAACTCTCTGAGCACGAACGGCTTGCGCAGATTATTCGAATTTCTATCGATCTACTTCGAGAGTTTAGGGCGGCCACTGTTAGTTCAGCCATCACTGGACAAATCGCGGTGTTTAAATGACGCTGGCGGCTCAGACATATTTCCAGCACTTTAAAGCATATGTGAACGATGATTACATCACGCATAATGGGTCAGATGGAAAGGTTATTCTGACCGAAACCTATTTCCGCCCGGAAGACGTTAAACCTCAAGTACGCAAGATCGAGCTGCTGTTGCCCGGCAAGGGTTTGGCTTTCAAGCTGGACCACGACGACTTTGAGATTTCCAAGAAAAAGTCAAAGCCTGCTCTCTTTCATTTTCTCGATGACAATGGGAAGCCTTGGTCGAAGCGCTGCGATTTTGTGATTTTTTATGTGAACGGGCGATCATTCCACGCCGACTGTATCGAATTCAAATCGAAGGGCATCAACGCCGAAACGATCAAATCCCAGCTGAATGCTGGTGTTTGCTGGGTGAGGTCAGTAAAGAAGACAATTGAACATTACACTTCCGACACACGAAAAATACGGGCAAGGAAGTTCGTGTTTGGGACGAATGAAAACCCCGATCCTTTCGTTGACGCCAACCGACAGCTCAATGCCGACCCCTCCATTCGCTACTACCATTTTAACGAGGTGAACGGTGCGTCCGTGGCGGCGCTGCACAATGCCTCGGTGCAGGAGATTTGAGTCATGTCCGGCCACACCGAACACGATTTCGAGACAGCCATTGAGGCCGGACTGATCGGCGCGGGCGGCTACGCCAAGCGCGCGCCGACCGCCTATCACGAGTCGCTGGCGCTGTTCCCCGAGGATGTGACCGGCTTTCTGAAAGACAGTCAGCCGGCGAAGTGGGGCCAGCTTGAAGCCCTGCTCGGGGCCAAGACAGAAGCGACCGTGCTCGATAATCTCGCCAAGGAACTCGACATCAAGGGCACGCTGCACGTCCTCCGGCACGGGTTCAAATGCTACGGCAAGACCTTCCGATTGGCCTTTTTCCGCCCGAACTCAGCGATGAATCCTGAGGCAACCGCGTCCTATGCCGCGAACCGGTTGACCATCACGCGGCAGGTGGCCTTCACCTCGGTGATGAAAAAGGCGGACGGCAAGAATCGACGCTGCATCATTGACGTGACGCTCAGCCTCAATGGTCTGCCCGTGGCCACGGCGGAACTGAAGAACTCGCTGACGGGCCAGCGTGCGGCGGATGCGGTGCGCCAATATTGCGATGAGCGCGACGAGCGCGATTTGCTGTTCGCTTTCAAGAAACGCGCGCTTGTGCATTTCGCGGTGGACCCCGATGAGGTGTGGATGACCACACGCCTCAAGGGTAAGGAAACCGTCTTCCTGCCCTTCAACCGGGGCAATAGTCACGGCGCGGGCAACCCGCCTGTCGAAAGAAACTGGAAAACCCATTACCTCTGGGACGAGGTGCTACTGACCGACAGCCTGATCGACATCCTGCAACGCTTCATGCACCTGGAAGTGAAGGAGCGGCAGGTCAAGACCGACAAAGGCGTGCGCACCATCCGTAAGGAAACGATGGTCTTCCCGCGCTACCACCAGCTTGATGCGGTGCGTAAGCTCGTCGCCCATGCGCGCGAGAATGGCTCCGGGCGCAACTATCTCGTCCAGCACTCCGCGGGGTCAGGAAAATCCAACTCCATCGCATGGCTGGCCCACAGGCTGGCGAGCCTGCACAACGCCAATGACCAGAAGGTATTTCATTCGGTGGTGGTCGTCACCGACAGGCGCGTGCTCGATCAGCAATTGCAGAACACCATCTACCAGTTCGAGCACAAGACCGGCGTGGTCGAGAAGATCGACGAGGACACTCAACAGCTTGTTCGCGCCTTGTCACAGGGCACGCCGATCGTCATCACCACGATCCAGAAGTTCCCTTTCATCGCGCAGGCGCTCTCCACGCTGGAGGGCAAGGGTACGGGGGTGAAGATCGACACGGCGGGCAAGCGCTTCGCCGTGATCGTGGATGAGGCGCATTCCTCTCAAAGCGGCGAGACCGCGACCGCGCTCAAGGGCATGCTCAACAAGGATGGCATTGAAGCCGCGATTGCCGCGCAGATGTCGGACGAAGAGGACGACGATCTTTCCGAAGAGGCCAAGGCGGCGATGCTGCGCGATGCGTTGAAGCGCGCGCGACAGCCGAACCTAAGCTTCTTTGCTTTCACCGCCACACCGAAATTCAAGACCAAGACGCTATTTGACGAGCCGGGACCATCCGGTACGTCGCCGTTCCACGAGTACACCATGCGGCAAGCCATCGAAGAAGGCTTCATCATGGATGTGCTCTTGAACTACACGACCTACAAGCGCTTCTTCGGCCTTATCAAGCAGGTGGAGAACGACCCCGAGGTCCCACGCAAGAAAGCCGCGAAGGCGCTGACCCGGTATCTGGAATTGCATCCTGTCAACATCGAGCAGGTCGTCTCCGTCATCGTGGAGCACTTCCGTCTCTACGTCTTGCACGAGCTGGGCGGGCGGGCCAAGGCGATGGTCGTCACGGGCTCGCGTCTTGCTGCCGTTAAATACAAGCTGGCGTTCGACCGCTACATCAAGGATCACGGATATACCGGCATCCGCTCGTTGGTCGCCTTCTCCGGCACAGTGGAAGACCCGGAAGACCCGGGCTCGTCCTATACCGAAGTTTCGATGAACGACGGGCTGGCCGAAAGTGAATTGCCCGAAGCCTTCGAGCGCGACGACTATCGTGTGCTTCTGGTCGCCGAAAAATACCAGACGGGCTTCGACCAGCCGCTTTTGCAAACGATGTATGTCGTCAAGCGGCTGGCCGGGGTGCAGGCGGTGCAGACGCTGTCCCGCCTCAACCGAATGGCTCCGGGCAAGGCGCGCACCTTTGTGCTCGATTTCGCCAACGAGGAAGACGACATCTACAAGGCGTTCAAGCCATACTACGAGGCGACGCCCATCGGCGAGAACGCCGACCCGCACCGCTTGTCCGAATTGCAGCACAAGCTATTGGAATGGGCGATCTTTGCGCCCGATGACGTCAACGCCTTTGCTGAGGTGTGGTATCGGGGCAAGCGCGATCATTCCGCAACCGACCATCGGCTGATGAACGCGGTGCTCGATGCGGTGGTGCAGCGGTTCCTTGACAAAGAAGAGCCGGAGCAGGACGAGTTTCGTAGCCAGTTGACCGCGTACCGGAACCTTTACGCCTTCCTCTCCCAGATCATCCCTTATCAGGACAGCGAGCTTGAAAAGCTCTACGCCTTTGTTCGCAACCTGATCGCCAAGCTCCCACCACCCGGCGATGGCCACGCCTTTGCGCTGGACGACGAGGTGGCGCTTCGCTTCTTCCGACTCCAGCAGATGACGGAAGGTTCAATCGATCTAGGTTACGGCGAAGCCGCCCCGCTCAAGGGGCCGACGGACGTTGGCACTGGAAGTTTCGCGGAAGAGGGCGTCGCACTTTCTACATTGGTGGCGAAGCTAAACGAGCGCTTCGGCACCAATTTTACCGAAGCCGATCAATTCTTCTTCGATCAGATACGTGCGAGCGCCGAAGAAGACGACAAGATCGTTGAAGCGGCCAAGGCCAACAATCTTGCCAACTTCTCATCCTATCTGGAACGGATGCTCGACGAACTGTTCATCGATCGCATGGAGGGCAACGAGGAAATTTTCTCGCGGGTGATGACCGACAAGGAATTCC
>NZ_RZTI01000018.1:52606-73003 GCF_003997275.1 Mesorhizobium sp. M6A.T.Ce.TU.002.03.1.1 | reverse complement strand
GGGCATTTCGGATGCGCTGGTCGACAAGGGCGTCTCGGTGTTTCTCTGCAATGTCGAGGACGACCAGCGCCTCGGCCAGCTGCATGTCGATGCCATGCTGGACAAGCGCGTCGACGGCATCATCGCCACCGGCAAGCGCATCGATCGCCATCTGCCGGTCGATCTGTCCAATCTCGGCGTTCCCGTGATTTACGCCTTCACCCAGCCCGATCCCGACGCCATCGCTTTCGTATCTGACGATGCCGGCGGCGCGCGCCTGGCGGTCGAGCACTTTTGGCGGCTTGGCCGCCGCCGCATCGCTCATGTCACCGGGCCGGCGAGTTTTGCGGTGGTGCATGCGCGGGCACAGGCCTATCGTGACGTGCTGACCGAGAAAGGCTTGCCGGTCATGGAACCATTGCTCGGCTCGTGGTCGGAAGCGTGGGGTCACGAGGCGGTGAAGAAGCTCTTCGACGGCCAACTCTCCAAGGGTAGGGGCGAAAAGCCCGATGCCGTCTTTTGCGGCAACGACCAGATCGCGCGCGGCGTCATCGACGCGCTGCGCGAGCGCGGGCTTGATGTGCCTGATGATGTCGGTGTCATCGGTTTCGACAATTGGCAGATCGTGGCCGAGGCAACCCGCCCGCCGCTGACCTCCGTCGACATGAACCTGGCGGCACTCGGGCGCGAGGCCGGTCTTACACTTCTTTCGCTCGTCGGCGGCCAACCCGCCGCGCCGGGCATCCGAAAACTGCCGTGCCGGCTGGTGGTGCGTCAGTCATGCGGCCGTCCGCCGGACGGCTGAACCAAAAGCGCTGCGCGGGGAGCGCGGCCGAGGAAGAACCATGAGGAGGAGAACCATGAGGACCATCATTACCGGGCTCGCCTTTGCCGCGAGCATTTTTTCCACGCTGGCAACAGTCGCGCCGGCCGCCGCCGAGACCGCCAACATCTGGGTTCGCGCCGACGGCTCGAACTTCATGCCGCGCATCGTCGATGCCTTCAACAAGGGGCATGAGAACCAGGTCAAGCTGGACATCATTCCCAATGCCGAGATCATCCCGAAGTATGGCGCCGCCGCCGCCGGCGGCACAGCACCCGACGCGCTCTCGCTCGACCTGATCTAC
Organism: Mesorhizobium sp. M6A.T.Ce.TU.002.03.1.1; assembly: GCF_003997275.1. Taxonomy (NCBI): domain Bacteria; kingdom Pseudomonadati; phylum Pseudomonadota; class Alphaproteobacteria; order Hyphomicrobiales; family Phyllobacteriaceae; genus Mesorhizobium; species Mesorhizobium sp. M6A.T.Ce.TU.002.03.1.1. The sequence goes on along the minus strand of NZ_RZTI01000018.1, from coordinate 71,897 downwards.
ACGCCGTCCTTCGCTGCCGCCGGCCAGCTGGAAGACATCACCGACTGGGCGAAATCGCTGCCTTATTTCGCCAGCCTGTCGCCGGCGCATGTCAAGACCGGCACCTACAAGGACCGCATCTACGGGCTTCCGTTCTCCGCCGATAGTTCGGTGCTGATCTGGAACAAGAAGCTGTTCAAGCAGGCAGGGCTCGACCCTGAAAAAGGCCCGACCAACTGGGCCGAGATCGAAGCCGCCGCCGAGAAGGTCAACGCGCTCGGCGGTGACATAAAAGGCTTCTATTTCTCCGGCAATTGCGGCGGCTGCAACATCTTCACCTTCACGCCGCTGATCTGGGCCTCGGGCGGCGACATCCTCACCGAGGACGGCTCGAAGGCGACGCTCGACAGCCCGCAGCTGCGCGGCGCGATCGATCTTTACCGCTCGATGGTCAAAAAGGACCTGGTGCCTTCAGGTGCGCAGACCGACACCGGCTCCAACTTCTTTGCTGCGTTTGCCGGCGGCAATATCGGCATCTCGCCGTCCGGCGCCTTCGCCATCGGCGCGCTGAACACGCAATACCCAGATATCGACTACGGCGTCACCTTCCTGCCGGGCAAGGATGGCGGCTGGTCGTCCTTTGCCGGCGGCGACAATTTTGTCGTCACCAAGGGCACCACCAAGGTCGCGGTGGTGAAGGAGTTCCTCGATTTCGCCTATTCGCTCGAGGGCCAGACCATCCTGGCGAAATACGGTAGCCTTCCCGTGCGCGGCGACATCGCCAATGAGGCGCTGAAGGATCTCGACCCGCGCTACAAGGTTGCTGCCGAAGCCATGGCCAAGGGCCGCACGCCCTATTCGGTGGTGTTCAACGACCTGATCAACTCCGCCAACGGTCCGTGGAACCAGATGGTCAACGAGGTCTTCTTCGGCGAAGACGTCGACGGCGCCATCGCCAATGCGCAGGAAACCATGCAGTCGATCATCGACTCGGCGCCGCAGCAGTAGACGCCGGCTACCTCCCCCTCGAGGGGAGGTCGGACCGCAGGTCCGGGTGGGGTCGTTGCGGCAGTGCTCGACGTTCTCTTTGCGTTGGCGCGCGTCAGAGACGACCCCACCCCCGGCCTTCGGCCGGACCCTCCCCTCGAGGGGGAGGGGGACGTAGAGCCATGACCACCATCGCAGCAACCTCCGCCCCAGCGCGTCGCCGCAAACTGGTCGGCGCCGGCCGTCGGCAGTGGATCGGCCTGCTCTATGTCGCGCCGGCCGTCGCCCTTGTCGTCGTCTTTTTCATCGTCCCGCTCGGCATGACGGCGTGGATGTCGCTGCACAATTGGCCGCTGATGGGCGCGCACTCCTTCATTGGCCTCGACAATTACTGGGCGATCCTGCGCGACACCAGGTTCTGGAACGCGCTGCGTTTCACCGGCTATTACACGGTGGTGGTGACGATCGCGATCTTCGTCGTCGCCTTTCCGCTGGCGCTATTCATCGAGAGACCGCGGCAGATGACCGGCTTCTACCGGACATCCTTCTTCATGCCGGCCGTCATCGGTTTCGCCTCGGCCAGCCTGCTCTGGTCGTGGCTGCTCAATGTCGATTCCGGCCTGTTCAGCCCGGCCGCCTTCGAACTCGGCCTGACCGAAAAGAAGGTCAATCTGCTGGCGACGTTCCAGCCAGCGTTCTGGTCGATCATCGCCATGGTCGTCTGGAAGGTGGCGGGCTTCACCATGATCATCCTGATGACCGGCCTGCAATCCATCCCGTCGGATCTGCAGGAGGCGGCGATGATCGACGGGGCAGGGCCGCTGGCGCGGTTTCGCGCCATCACCCTGCCGCTGATGCGCCGCACGCTGGCGCTGGCGCTGATCCTGTCGGTTGCCGGCTCGGTCCTCGCCTTCGACCAGTTCTACATCATCCTGCGTGGCGGGCCGCGCAACCAGACGCTGACCGCCGTCTACTGGATTTTCAACCAGTCGTTCGTGTCGTTCAAGCTCGGCTATGGAGCCGCATTGTCGATGATCCTGCTGGTCATCCTGGTCGCGCTCAGCCTCATCCAGCTGCGGCTGCTCCGCCAACCGGAGGGCGTTGACTGATGGCGCAGGCACGCAGCCGCAAACGCCGCATCGGCATGCAGATCGCCGAGCACACGACGGGCATCATCGCCTCGGTGCTGTTCCTCGCGCCGATCGTCTGGACCGTGCTTTCAGCGTTCAAGCCGGCGCAGGAGTCGCGTAAGCCGCCGCTGCCGCCCTGGCCGACGACGGGCTTTTCGGTCGAGAACTACGCCACGCTCAACACGTTCGGCGACGGCCTCTGGCTGCCGGCGCAAAACAGCATCTATGTCTCTGTCATGACGGTGGTGCTGTCGGTAATCGTCAGCGTGCTGGCCGGCTACGGCTTCTCACGCTTCCGTTTTCCGCTGAAGAACCTGCTCTTCGTCGTCATCCTGTCGACGATCATGATCCCGTTCCAGTCGATCCTGACGCCGATCTTCCTGGTGCTGACCAAGATCGGCCTGCACAACACGCTGACCGGGCTGGTCTGCGTCTATGTCACGCTGCAGCTGCCGTTCTCGATCTTCATGATGCGCAACGCCTTCGACGCGGTTCCGCGCGAGATCGAGGAAGCCGCCCGCATGGACGGCGCCAACAATGTCACCATGCTGCTGAGGGTAATGCTGCCGCTGGTCTGGCCGGGCATCGTCACCATCGCGCTGTTCGCATTCCTCGGCGCCTGGAACGAGTTCCTGGCGGCGCTGGTGCTGATGACGGACCAGTCCAAATTCACGCTGCCGATCATGATGACGGCGCTGCAGTCCGGCCGCTTCGGCGCCATCGACTGGGGCGCGGTGCAGGCGGGCGTCACGGTGATGATGGTGCCATGCCTGGTGCTCTTCCTGTTGCTGCAGCGCTTCTACATCCGCGGCCTCATGGCAGGGGCCGTGAAGTAATCCCTATTCGAACGGAGTAAATTGATGACCGCATCGCAATCCGCCAAACCGGCCGCCAATCCGGGCAAGCCGAAGCTCGCCTTCCGTCCGCTGCCGGTGCCGCAGGTCGATATCAGAGGCTTCTGGGGCGACCGTGTCGATGCCGTCGCCACCAGGACCGCCGACATCCTCTATGACCGCTGCGTCGAGGCGCGCATGCTGGAGCAGATCGACCCCGACCGGCCATCGCCCGGCGTCGTCATTCCGTTCCACTCCCCATCGCCGGACGAAGCTGCCGCCGCCGGCAACGAGTTCACCGGCTCGACGGTGACGACCCAGATGTTCTGGGACTCAGATTGGGGCAAGACCATCGAGACCGCGGCCTATTCGCTCTACCGCCGCCGCAATGACGAGCTGGAGAAGAAGATCGACGCCGTCATCGACATGTACGGCAAGCTGCAGCAGCCCGACGGTTATCTCTCCAGCTGGTACCAGCGCATCCAGCCCGGCAAGCGGTGGACCAATCTGCGCGACTGCCACGAGCTCTATTGCGCCGGCCATCTGATCGAAGGCGCGGTCGCCTATTACCAGGCCACCGGAAAACGCAAGCTGCTCGACATCATGTGCCGCTATGCCGACCATATCGCCGAGACCTTCGGTCCCGAGCCCGGCAAGAAAAAGGGCTATTGCGGCCATGAGGAGATCGAGCTGGCGCTGGTCAAGCTCGCGCGGGTCACCGGCGAACAAAAGTACATGGACCTCGCCAAATACTTCATCGACCAGCGCGGGCTTGAGCCGCATTATTTCGACGAGGAGGCGCGTGCCCGCGGTGAAGACCCGAAGGCCTATCATTTCAAGACCTACGAATACAGCCAGTCGCACAAGCCGGTGCGCGAGCAGGACAAGGTTGTCGGCCATGCGGTGAGGGCGATGTATCTCTATTCCGGCATGGCCGATATCGCGACCGAATATGGCGACGACACGCTGCGGGTAGCGCTCGACCGGCTGTGGGACGATCTAATGACCAAGAACCTCTACATCACCGGCGGGCTCGGGCCGTCGTCGCACAATGAGGGCTTTACATCAGACTACGACCTGCCCAACGAAACCGCCTATGCCGAGACCTGCGCTTCGGTCGGCCTGGTATTCTGGGCCAGCCGCATGCTCGGCATGGGCCCCAACGCGCGCTATGCCGACATGATGGAGAGGGCGCTCTACAACGGCTCGATCTCGGGCCTGTCGCTCGACGGCTCGCTGTTCTTCTATGAAAATCCGCTGGAAAGCCGGGGCAAGCACAACCGCTGGAAATGGCATCGCTGCCCGTGCTGCCCGCCCAATATCGGCCGCATGGTCGCCTCGATCGGCAGCTACTTTTATGGCCTCTCGGACGACGCGCTGGCGATCCACCTCTATGGCGACAGCACGGCCCGCTTCGAGATATCAGGCCGGCAGATAGAGCTGATCCAGACCAGCAACTATCCATGGGACGGCGCGGTCTCGATTACGATCGAACCCGAGGCGCCGACCGAGTTCACCTTGCACCTGCGCCTGCCGGCCTGGTGCCGCAAGGCGGCGCTCAAGGTGAACGGGGAGGCAGTCGATCTGGAAGCTGTAACCAGCGACGACTACGCCGCAATCCGCCGCGAATGGCGCAAGGGCGATCAGGTCGAGCTCGATCTCGAAATGGCGGTCGACCGCCTCTACGCCAACCCGCAGGTGCGCCAGGATATCGGCCGCGTCGCGCTTGCCCGCGGTCCGCTGATCTATTGCGTCGAGGAGACCGACAATGCCGGTCAGTTGCACCGCATCGCTCTGCCACGGGCGGCAAAGATCGAGGCGCATAAGGAGCCCAACCTTCTGGGCGGCGTCGTAACGCTCTCGGCCGTCGCCAGCAAAGAGACTTCTGAAAACTGGCAGGAGGGACTCTACCGCACCGAACCGCCAGCGGTGGAGGAGACGAAAGTCAAAGCCGTTCCCTATTTCGCCTGGGATAACCGCGATCCCGGCGAGATGCTGGTTTGGCTGAGGGACTCCCGATCCGCGAACGCGGATCTTGAGCCGGCGAAAGGCATGTCTTGAATTTGCCCCGACGGCGCTAATTTAAAGGGGGAGAGTGGCGCCAGCCACTCGAGTGGGTGGAGGCAGAGTTGGCGCTCGAAGATGTCGCGCGTCCGAGCGCCGGCGGTCGCTCTATAGCCGTAGCCGTCGCGGCGGTGCCGTTGCTGTTCGTGATCAGCGGGCTGGCCATACGCTATGCGGCATTTTCTTCGGTATCGGAGGAAACAGGTTTCGCCGCTTATGCCCGTGCGCTCTGCCGGTGGGATTGCGCCTGGTACATTGGTATCAGCGAACTAGGTTATGAGCGCTTTCCCATCCCAAACCAAAGCAATGTCGGTCGCTGGGGCTTCTTTCCACTCTATCCGATGCTGGTGGCGGCAATCCGGGTTGTTTTCCCTTTCCAGACGATACTGGTCGCGACCGTCACCTCCATTGTTTGCAGCTACGCCGCCTGTCTGGTGGCATGGCCGCTGCTGGAGAAGAACATGCGGGCCTATGTGCTGTATTGCGCCTTTCTGCTCAGCGGCCCGTTCTCCTTCCACTTCACGACTTTCCTGACCGAACCTCTTTTCGTGCTGCTGACTTCGTGCGTTTTTCTGGCGCTCAAACGCTCCAGCTATCTGGCCGCGGGTGTCTCATCCGCGCTCCTGTCGGCGACGAGGCTCGTCGGGGTCCTTGTTGTGTTTGCGACCGTCATTCAAATGTTCAGGGAACACCGCGAGCAGGGCGGATCGGCGCTGTCTTTTCCGCGCTGGGTGCTTGGCCGGCCGGATCTGCTCGTCGCTATCTTCATCTCACCTGCCGGTTTGTTCGCTTACATCCTGTTTCTTTATCTTACGATCGGGGACGGCTTTGCGTTCTTGCATGTCCAGCGCGCATTTGGACGGGTAGCGGGCAATCCACTCGTCTTTTTATGGGACGGGCTCTCCGCCGTTCCGGCCACAGGATGGCTGCCCACGGCGCCGCAATGGAGCGCGCTGGCCGCAATCGCCGGATTGGCGCTGTCGGCGGTTCTGGCTGCCCGCAGGCAATATGGCGCTGCGCTGTTCTGTGCGCTCTGCATCATCCTGCCACTGATCACCAACCTGGCCTCGATGGTCAGATACGTCATCGGGCTTGCGCCTCTGACAATGTTGGTCGCCGTCCTGCTATCGGTGTCGAGGCTGACTTACCTAGCGGCTTTGGTTCTCTTCCTGGGCGCCTGTTACGTCATGACTGCGGCGTGGATCGGGGGCTACCTTGCCCTGGTCTGACACTCTAGTGCCTTACAGACGCGCCGCCTGGCTCAGCGGCTACGCGTTCGCGGCGGTTCTGGCCGGGTCCGAGATCGTCATCCTTGCGCTTGCTCTCAATCCGAACGTCAACGCCGACTATCGCGCCTATTACATCGATAAAACGACCACCTGCCTCAACCGCGATGCCATCGGCAGCTACACACTAGGCGAGACGGTATCGTTCCGCAGCGACGGCGCCAAACGGGCAGCCAGCATAAAGGTCTGCGGCTGGTCGGGGTCGGCAGGCGACGGCACCCATTCGCTGGGCGAGACCTCGCGGCTTCGCCTGGAGATACCGCCGCTCGGTCACGGCTTGGCTGCCACGCTGCAAATGGCCGCCGTCATTCGGCCACCACAGATCACCCAGAGGGTTGTGATCTCGGTGAACGGCGTTCGGGCGCAGGCAGTGACGCTGTCTGGCAAAGAACCACGAACGGTCTCGTTCGTCATTCCACCGGCGGCTCTCGGCGAGGCCAAGGCACTCGACATCGCCTTCGACTATCTCGACGGCATCCCGCAAACTCCGGCCGCCAGCAACATCTACAAGCGCTCCATCAAGCTAGTGTCGTTCCGGCTGGATGCTGTTGACACGGATTAGGTGGGGCGGTCGCCTTGCCGGCCGGGTCTTCGCTGCGCAAAAACCCATCGGTCGAGCATGAGAAGATTGATCGCTGGAATAAGCAAGCACGTAACCAGAACGGCAAAGATGGGCGACAGGCCGAGTTTCATCGTCAAAAGCGCCGGCACCCCATAAGCCATGCCGAAGCCTGTCGCCGTCAGCAGGAGAAAACGCGCAGCTTCCGATCGATGCGATCCGCTCGACATGAAGGTTACCGATTTGTGGGCGAGATACGAAAACACGGCGGCCGCGGCGTAAGCCGCAAGCGACGCTTGGACGGGCGTGACGCCGATCCATTCCGATTTGATCAAAACGGTAGCCAGGACAGCATAAAGGATCGTCGCAGCGATGCCGACCAGCCCGAAGCGCGCCAGCAGCTTCAGCCCGGCACCGGCGGTCGAACGGCCCTTAGACATGCGCGCTGCACGCATACTGGGCCCCGAGCGGTAGAGGAGCAAGCAGGCGCTCGAGTCTTCTGGCGAAGGGCCTGGCCGAGGGCAGCAGCAGGAAATGCTCGGATCGGATATCCCGAAAACCCGTCTCCTGAAAGAGGGACCTTGCTTTGGCCGCGTTGAGCAGGACCGCGTCCTGGTCGAATGGACACCGCAACACCGCAAGACGCGTCAGCAGATTATAGGGATTGTGCTCGATGATGCAGGCGACGCCGCCCGGCCGCACGACGCGCCGCATTTCCCGGAAGAAATCGAGCCAGGAGACAGGCGGAACGTGATGGACGACGCAACTGGCGAAAGCCAGATCGAACGCGCCGTCCTCATAAGGCAGGCGCAGCGTGATGCACGCGTGATAGGTCACACCTGGATTGTCCCGGCTGGCGCGCAGGATCGATTCCTCCGAGACGTCGCAGCCATCCAGGCTTTCGAACGCGCCTTCGAGATAAGGATGGAGCGAACCGACGCCGCAGCCGATATCCAGCGCCCGCACATTAGCCCCGCCCTGCCGAAGCCCTCGTTCGGCAACGAGACGCCGCAGCAGGTCGGCCTTGGCGATCAGAAAGAAGTCGTGCCTGAGGCCGGAAAACCGGATGGATCCTGCGACCGCCTCGCCATAATTTGATTTATAGCTGTCGAAGAGTTCGGCCATCAGCCGAGGCTCCATTCCTGGGTTTTCGAAGCGATCTTCGGCTCTCACCAAGAGGAGCGGCACGCATCGCCTTATCGAATCCGGTGACCCGATCGATCACGTAAAGCGGACGGCGTTTCACCTCGGCGTGGATACCGCCGACGTAAAGTCCGACCACGCCGGTCATGAAAAGATTGATGCCGCAAAGGAGCGACACGATCACCACGGTGGATGTCCAGCCGGCAATGATGCCGGTTTCAAAAATCCAGGCGAAGATGGCGTAAGCGCCGAACACTGCCGCAAGCGCGGAAATGGCCAATCCGCCCCACAGAGCCATGCGCAGCGGCTTCTCGGAGAAGCTGACGATGCCGTGAACGGCAAGGTGCATCATCTTCCAGAATGGGTATTTGGTCTGGCCCAGGGTCCGCGCCGGGCGTTCGAAAGGCACCGCCGTCTGCTTGAACCCCATCCAGGCGAACATGCCCCTGACGAAACGGTCGTGTTCGGGCATTTGCTTGAAGGTTTCCAGCGCCTTGCGGCCGACCAGGCGGAAATCGCCGACGTCGCGCGGGATGTCGACCGACGTCATTTTCTCCAGCAGGCGGTAGAAGAGACTCGCCGTAACGCGCTTGAACCAGGATTCGCCCTCACGCTTGACACGGCGGGCGTAGACGATCTCGAAACCTTCCTTCCACTTCGCCACCAGATCGAGAACCACCTCCGGCGGGTCTTGCAGGTCGGCATCCATGACGATGACCGCATCGCCCGCAGCCGCGTCCATGCCGGCCGTGATCGCGACCTGGTGGCCGAAATTGCGGGAAAGCTCGATCAGCCGGAAGCGCGGCTCGACGGCGACCGCGTTCCGAAGGTATTCGACGCTTCCATCGAGGCTTCCATCATCGACGAAGATCGCCTCAGCCTCTCCGTCCAACCGGCAGATCAGCGAACTGATCCGCTCGATCAGTCGAGGCAGGACCTGCTCTTCATTGTAGATGGGAAGGACCAGCGAGTACCGGGGCGGCGACACGTTCACCGCAGTCCTGATGCTTTGGATCACAGAGTCTCGCATGCGGTTGAAAATGGAACGCAAGCTACAAAGTTCCCAAGGGTACACAAGAAAATGCTAATTTAATGGTTTCGGGTAGATGCCGATCATGCGTGGAAAGGAGATAGGCGGCGTTACCGCAATCGAACGTCCGCATGTGATCGAGACACGGCGTCAAAGGGACTGTCGGCCGGTCCGAACCTGGCGCGAAGCAGTCTTTGAGGAACCGCTTCGGTCATGCCGCCTGAAGCCGATGTCTGCTGGCCGATCGATCTGCTTGCCACTTCTGCCATTGCACAAGCCACATCGGAACAATAGATGGTGCGGAGCGGCCGCCACTTATGTCAGGCGGAAAAACAGGACTATGCGCATGACCGATACGCTGGACTCAGCGAAATTGACCGACCGCGTCGCGGCCCTGGTCGAGGCGGCCAAACGGGCCGGAGCCGACGCCGCAGACGCGGTTGCGGTGCGCGGCCGCTCGACCGGCGTGTCGGTGCGGCTCGGCAAGGTCGAAGGGACCGAAGCGTCCGAGAGCGAGGATGTCTCGCTGCGCGTCTTCGTCGGCAAGCGGGTGGCGAGCGTCTCGGCAACCGCTGCCTCCGACCCGAAAGCGCTGGCCGAGCGCGCCGTGGCGATGGCCAAAGTGTCCCCTGAGGATCCCTATCAGGGCCTCGCCGATCCGGCCCTGCTGGTCGATAAGCCGCGCGACCTCGATTTGTTCGACGCGACGGAAGTTTCGGCCGACCAGTTGAAGGAAGCAGCGCTGGCCGCGGAAGCGGCCGCCCTTGCCGTCAAGGGCGTTACTAATTCGGCCGGCAGCGGCGCCAGTGCCGGGCTTGGCGGGTTGGTGCTCGCCACCTCGCACGGCTTTGTCGGCCACTATGTCGCGTCGCGCTTTTCGCGCTCGACCAGCGTCATCGCCGGCGAGGGCACCGGCATGGAGCGCGATTATGAATTCTCCTCGCGCCAGCATTATTCCGATCTCGACGCGCCTGAGGACATCGGCCGCAAGGCCGGCGAACGCGCCGCGCGGCGCATCGGCGCGCGCAAGGCGGCGACCGGCCCGGTCAATGTGGTGTTCGACCCGCGTGTCGCTCGCGGCATCGCCGGTCATCTCGCCGGCGCCATCAACGGCGCGTCCGTCGCGCGCAAGACCAGTTTTCTGCGCGACATGATGGGCAAGCAGGTGGCGGCGGCCGCGATCACCGTCACCGATGAGCCGCTGCGGCGCCGTGGCCAGGCGTCGCGTCCGTTTGACGGCGAAGGCATCGAGGGCGAAAGACTGCTCATGGTGGAGAAAGGCATTTTGAACCACTGGTTCCTGTCGACCTCGGTCGCGCGGGAATTGGGGCTGACCACCAACGGGCGCGGCTCACGCAACGGCTCCTCCGTCTCGCCATCGTCGACCAACCTCGCCATCGAGCCGGGCGAGCGGGCGCCCGAAGACCTCATCAAGTCGCTCAAATCAGGTTTTTACGTCACCGAAGTGTTCGGCCAGGGCGTCGATATGGTGACTGGCGAGTACAGCCGCGGCGCTTCCGGCTTCTGGATCGAGAATGGCGAGCTCGCCTATCCGGTTGCGGAAGTGACCATCGCCTCGAATTTGAAGACCATGTTCCTCAACATGGTTCCGGCGAGCGATCTCGATCGCAATTTCGGCACCGCCGCACCAACGCTGCTGATCGAAGGCATGACCCTTGCCGGAGCTTGACCAAGTCACCTCCGCCGATGCCCGCGAGGACTTGGCCCTGCTGCGCGACGCTGCCCGCGAGGCGGGCGTCATCGCCATGCGCTATTTCGGCAACAATCCGCAAGTGTGGATGAAGGGCGGCACCTCGCCGGTGAGCGAGGCCGATCACGCCGCCGACGCCTATCTGCGCGAGACCTTGCTTGCGGCACGTCCTGACTATGGCTGGCTCTCGGAGGAGACGGCCGACGATCCGGCAAGGCTTGCCGCCCGCCGCACCTTCGTCGTCGATCCAATCGACGGCACGCGCGGCTTTCTTGAAGGCCTTCGCACGTGGTGCGTCAGCGTCGCGGTGGTCGAGGACGGTCGCACGCTTGCCGGCGTGCTCGAATGTCCGGCCACGGAGGAGACCTATTGGGCGCTATCAGGTGAGGGGGCGTTCCTGAATGGCCGTCGCATTACCGTGCGCCGCCCGGCAGCGATGGTCGAAATCGGCGGGCCGAAGCCATTGGTCGGCCTGTTGCCGGCGGAATGGCAGGGCCGGCTGAACCGCGTGCCCTATATTCCCTCGCTCGCGTACCGGCTGGCGATGGTCGCCAATGGCATGCTCGACGCAACCTTCGTCAAACCCAACGCACATGACTGGGATATCGCCGCGGCGGACCTCATCTTGCGCGAGGCCGGCGGCGCATTGCTCGACCAGAAGGGCCGCGCACCGCGCTATGCCGGCGAAGTGATCAGCCACGGCGCCCTGGTTGCCGGCAGCGGCGAACTGCTCGCCGTCCTCTCCGGCATCATCGCCGGGCAGGACAGTTGAACATATCATCAATGGTTCCAAAGTCGGCGGCTTTGGTCTAGACCTGTCACAAACTCACGATATGTGAAGGACCGACATGACCGCGGAAGACGGAAAGAAGCAGCTTTTGCACCTGGTGTTCGGCGGCGAACTGAAGACGCTGGGCGGGACCGAATTCCGTGATCTCGACGCGCTCGACATCGTCGGCATCTATCCGGACTATCAATCCGCGCAGACGGCATGGAAGGCCAAGGCCCAGGCCAGCGTGGACAATGCTCATATGCGGTATTTCGTCGTTCACCTGCACCGGTTGCTCGACCCCGACACCAAGGCTGCCGATTGAAATCGATGGATCATGAAGCGGTGAAAGGATCGGCCACGAGGTCTGGAGTCAGGAGGCATCCTAGCGGCACCCCGCGGACATTCTGGCGCAAGATTCGCGAACCGCTGGCGCAATCGCGATTTGTCAAGAACGCCATCGCCAGCCTATTTGCGCAGTTCGTTCGTCTGATCCGCCTGACCAACCGCGTTGTCGACGGATCGGCGCAGATATCGGGTGGCGCTTACTCGCAATTCGAGCCGGGCATCATTGCGCTGTGGCACGGCCAGCATCTTCTGACCCCTGCCTACTACCCCAAGGGAAGGCCGCTGGTCGCCATGGTATCGCGCAGTGCCGATGCTGAGCTCAACGCGCTGATGATCGAGAAATTCGGTATCGAGGCGGTGCGCGGCTCGGGCGGACGCGAAGGCGCGAAGCATCTCGACAAGGGCGGCGCCAAGGCGCTGATTGCCCTGAAAAAGTCGCTCGCCACCGGCAAGAACGTCGCCATGATCGCTGATATTCCTCATGGCACGCCGCGCGACGCGGGGCTTGGCATCGTTCTCTTGGCGCGGCTCTCGGGCCGGCCGATCCTGCCCGCGGCAATCGCCACCAGCCGCCGTAAGGTGCTGGAGCGCAGCTGGGACAAGACCACGATCAATCTGCCGTTCGGCCGCTCGTCGATCGTCGTGGGAACGCCGGTGTTCGTTCCGGCCAATGCGGATGAGGCCGAAATGGAACGCAAGCGCCAGGAGGTCACGGCCGCGCTCAACGCCGCAACCGCCGAGGCCTATCGCCTCGTGGATGGCTCGAAATGAGCGGGCGCTGGGCGCGCACCTTCCTGACGGCGTATCGTTTCGCGGGCGCAGCCGCCTATCCGCTGATTGGTCCTTATGTTGCCTGGCGCACCTCCAGGGGCAAGGAGGACCGAATTCGCCGGCGCGAGCGCTATGGCATCGCCGGGCGCGAGCGTCCCGAAGGGCCGGTGATCTGGATCCATGCGGCGAGCGTCGGCGAGACCATCGCCGTCGTGCCGCTGGTCGAGAGCATCCTCGACTACGGCGTCAACATCGTGCTGACGACGGGCACTGTCACCTCCGCTCAGGTTGCCGACGAACGGCTCGGCGACCGCATCATCCACCAATATGTGCCGCTCGACCTCAAGCCGGCGGTCAGCCGCTTCCTCGACCATTGGCGGCCGGATCTGGCGATCATCGCCGAATCGGAGATCTGGCCGATGACCATCCTGGAGCTCGGCGCGCGCCGTGTGCCGCAAGTGTTGGTCAATGGCAGGCTGTCGGACCGTTCGTTCAAATCCTGGAAGAAGCGCGCCAACATCGCCGAGGCGCTGTTCGAGAATCTCGCCCATGTTGTCGCCCAGTCGGAAATCGACGGCGAGCGCTTCCTCTCGCTCGGCGCCCGGCCGGTCACCGTATCCGGCAATCTCAAGGTCGACACGACGCCGCCGCCGGCCGATGAAAGGGCGTTGTACACGCTGAAACGCCAGATCGGCGTCCGTCCGACCTGGGCGGCAATCTCGACCCATGACGGCGAGGAAGTGGTCGCCGCCGAGGTTCACGCGATGCTGCACAAGCGTCACCACGGTCTTTTGACGATCGTCGTGCCTCGCCATCCCGATCGCGCCGAAGCGCTTGCCGCGCAGATTTCCGGCATGGGCCTGAAAGTCGCTCGGCGCAGCAAGGGCGAAAGAATCACCGCCGACACGGACATTCTGCTTGGCGACACGATCGGCGAGATGGGGCTTTATCTCAGGCTGACGGAGATTGCCTTCGTCGGCCGTTCGCTCACCTCCGAGGGCGGCCAGAATCCGCTGGAGCCGGCCATGCTCGACACCGCGGTGCTGGCCGGCCGCAATGTCCAGAATTTTCGCGAGACCTATCAGCGCCTGCTCGACAGCGGCGGCGCCAAGTTGGTGCGCGACCGCGACATGCTGGCCGGCGCCGTCAATTTCCTTTTGAGCAACGAGGTGGCTCGCCACGAAATGATGGCAGCCGGTGCGGCGACCGTCGACGAGATGCGCGGCGCGCTGGCGCTCACGTTGAAGTCGCTTGAGCCCTATATTCAGCCGTTGGTCGTCAAGTCGCGCCTCAAGGGCGCCAACGGCCGCTAAGGTGGCCAGCGAAGCGCCACCCTTCTGGTGGGAAGAACCGGACTGGCGCGCGCTGGCGCTGACGCCGCTGTCCGCGATCTATGCCCTCATTGCCGGCCGCCGCATGCGCTCGGCGGCGCGCGAAAAGGTCGAGGCGCCGGTGCTGTGTGTCGGCAACTTTACCGTCGGCGGTACCGGCAAGACGCCGGTGGCGATCGCGCTCGCCGGACAGGCCAGGCGCATGCATCTCAATCCCGGCTTCCTGTCGCGCGGCCATGGCGGCTCCTTCGCGCAGCCGCATGTCGTCGATCCGCATCACGACGCCGCCAAGCATGTCGGCGACGAGCCGCTGCTTTTGGCCGAGCACGCGCCGGTCGCGGTCACGCCGAACCGGGCCGCCGGCGCGCGTCTTCTGCTGGAAAAGCATGGCTGTGATTTCCTGATCATGGATGACGGCTTCCAGAGCGCGCGCATCCATATCGATTACGCGCTGGTCGTCGTCGACGCGCGCTACGGCGTCGGCAACGGCCGCGTCATTCCTGGCGGTCCGCTCAGGGCTGGTATCGTCGACCAGCTGGTTTTCACCAGCGCGCTGCTGAAGATGGGCGAGGGCCTTGCTGCCGATGCGGTCGTCCGCCAGGCGGCGCGCGCCGGCCGGCCGATCTTCGAGGCGCGCACCCGGCCAAGCAGGACGGCGGGGCTGGTCGGCAAGCGATTTCTGGCCTTTGCCGGCATCGGTCATCCCGACAAATTCTTCGACACGGTCCGTGAGGCCGGCGGCCAAGTCGTGTTGACCCGGTCGTTTCCAGACCATCATTTCTATGGTGAGGACGAGCTTGCCGAACTGGCAACGACAGCGCGAGGTGCCGGACTTGCCCTCATCACCACCGCCAAGGACGCCGCCCGGCTGCGCCACGATGCTGCGCCTGCCGAGTTCCTCGGGCAGCTCGATGTGCTTGAAATCGACACCGTGTTCGATCCCGACCACGTGCCCGAACGCATCATCGACGAGACGCTGGATGCCTGGCGGCAGCGCAAGCTGAAGGGGTGACTTTGGAGCCGATCCGGAAGCTGGTTTAGCGCCGGCTGCGCAATTCGGGATGTGCCTCGATCTCGCGGCGCAGCGAGGCCGCAGCACTGACATAGGGCTCCTGCCTGGCGACGCTCCAGTATTTGAGCTCATCGAGCGGGATGCTTTCGCCGGTGACCGCGCAGCGCACGAAGGCGCCGGGGCTGGTCACCTGGAAGTCGCCGTCTAGGTAGCGGATACGGGCTTCCTTGCCGCCGGGGCCTTCGAAACGGTTCATCATGACATGGAGCCAAGGTTCATGACGATGTCATCGCCACAAATTGCCGGCAAGGTCAAGCTTGGAGCGAGACAAGGTTGGGTTTAGTCGGCTCCGTTTCGGACGACAACCAGCCGAGTAAGCCGGCAAAGTGGATGCCTGGCATCTTACTGCTCAGCTACGATGAAATCCTCGATCTTTTCCGCCGCCAGCCCGGCCTGGAGCGCGATGCGCCGGGCAAGCTCGGCAGCGGCGGCGCGCGGTCGCCCCATAGGCCGGTCGAGCCAGTAGGATATCGGACTGAGAACGATGCGGTCGTCGACGGCGACGATGCGGCCTGACTTCAGTTGATGCTCGGTCATCGGTGGCCGCGCCAGCGCGATGCCGAGGCCGTGAGTGGCAGCATCGAGCACCAGATTGTAATCCTCGAAGCGCCGGTCCTGCGGGCGCGGCCGATAGTCGATGTCCTGCGCGGCAAACCAGGCGCGCCAGGCCGAGGCGTCCGAATCGTTGATCAGCGGGAATTTGAGCAGCCGGGCAGGGTCGCCACGACCGATCTCCTTGGCGAGCTCCGGCGAGGCGACGGGGAAAACATGTTCCTCGAAAAGCTGCACCGAGACGCGGCCGGGGATGCGGCCGCGTCCGCAGCGAATCGACAGATCAATACCTTCGTCGGCGAGATCCGCCTGGCGGATATCGACGTCGAGCACGATGCGCAGCTTGGACGGGTTGTTTTCCAGCGCCGCCATGCGCGGCATCAGCCACAGCCCGCTGACCGAGGGGATCGAGGTCAGCCGCACCACGGCGGTGCCGCGCGGCTCGATCCAGCGGTCCGAATTGCTGGATATCAGCGCGAAGGCCTCAGTGGTGCGCAGATGCAGCCGGTTGCCTTCGATCGTCAGCGAAACGCCGCGCGCGCCGCGATCGAACACTTTCAGCCCGAGCCAGTCCTCGAGCTTGGCGATCTGCCGGCTGACGGCGCCATGGGTGAGGTTGAGTTTTTCGGCAGCGGCCGAAAAGCTGCCCGTCCGCGCCGCGGCGTCGAAGGCGCGCAGGGTTTCAAGCGGCAGCATCGCGTCTGAGCTGTGATCCATAATCACAGCTGACTCTCGATTTGGTCGTTTGTCAACCGGTCAGGAAAGGCGTTTTGTGTGTTTGAGCATATGAAACGCGAGAGAAATGAAATGAGCGCCTATACCGGAACGTTGAATTCGACACAGCGGATGGACACCACGGCAGCCATTGCGGTGGCGCTGACGGTGGTCGGTTGGGCGTCCGCCTTCCCGGCGATCCGCGCCGGCCTCGCCGCCTTCGGGCCGCTGGAACTCGGCGCGCTGCGCTTTGCCATCGCGGCGGTGCCAGCGGCGATCTTCCTCGCCGTCAAGCGGCCGGCGCTGCCAAAGCTCGACGAATTATGGCGCTTTGTCTTCGGCGGCGCCGTCTTCGTCGCGCTCTACACGGCAATGCTCAATTTCGGCGAACTGACCGTTTCGGCGGGTGCTGCCGGCTTCATCATCAATGTCAGCCCGATCTTCACCGCCATCATGGCGATGGCGCTGCTCGGCGAACGCTTCTCAGGCCTGGCCTGGGCAGGCACAGCCATCTCCTTCGCCGGCATCGGCATCATTGCCATGGGCGAGGGGCAGGGCCTGCATTTCAACACCGGCGCGCTGCTCGTGCTGGGTTCAGCGCTGTGCTCGGCCGTCAACACCATCGTCCAGAAGCCACTGTTTGCCCGCCACCACCCGCTGACCATTGCCGCCTCCAACATGGTGCTCGGCGCGCTCTGCCTGGCGCCGTTCCTGCCAAGCGGCCTCGCGCAGGCGGCAGTTGCCGATACCGCCGGGCTTAGCGCCGTCATCTTTCTCGGCATCGTGCCGAGCCTCATCGCCTACGCCGCCTGGGCAACAGCACTTTCCCGGCTGCCGGCGGCGCGTGCCTCGAACTTCCTCTATCTGGTTTCGCCGGTGGCGACGCTGATCGGCTTCTTCTGGCTGGGCGAGGTACCAACACTGCTCGGCATTTTCGGTGGAGCGCTGGCGCTTGGCGGCGTGATCGTGGTGAATTTGAAGAGGTGATTACATCAAATGCTTGACCGCCGACCACACATGGCAGCTAATCCTGATTAGGAATGGGGCGCCAGCAGTGAGCTTAGAATGCCCAAGACGTTTTTTCGGGATGCGTCAACGTTTCGCCCAATAGCGGCCGGTTACGGTAGCTGTATCGCGTCAGATCGCATTACCGTAGATGGCGCTCTAGTCGGCTATCTGTATCGTGAAACACCAGACGGTCCAATTGATAGCGGCTGGCGATTTTTTTCTGGTGACGAATCTGACGAATATGTCAACAATCCAAATAACTTAAGCCTATTCGACGTTAACACAATTGCGAACTACGACCCGCTCATTACCACTTGTCTAGAGGCGCCTTGCGGAAGTGCCTTTTTTCGAAGTGAGGGGAAGTTTGTCTATGAGAAGTTCGCCTCCCAAAATGAGGCCTAGAGCCGTCCATTTGGGGGAGGCCGCTCAATGCAGTCCCCCCTTCACCGCCTCCCGAACAGCCGCTCGATATCAGCAAGCTTGAGCTCGATATAGGTCGGGCGGCCGTGGTTGCAGGTGCCGGAGCCCGGCGTCGCCTCCATCTGGCGCAGCAGCGCGTTCATCTCCTCGGGCTTGAGCAGGCGGCCGGAACGCACCGAGCCGTGGCAGGCCATGGTCGCGGCGATCCTGTCCAACCGTTCCTTCAGCGTATCGACCGTGTCGTTGTCAGCGATCTCGTCGGCAAGGTCGCGCACCAGCTGCTGGACGTTGGTTTCGCCGAGCATCGACGGCGTCTCGCGCACGGCGACCGCACCCGGGCCGAAGCGCTCGACGGCGAGGCCGAAGCGGGCCAGCGTTTCGGAATGCATGGCGAGCCGCTCGGCATCCTCTTCCGGCAGGTCGACGATCTCCGGCAGCAACAGCATCTGCGACGGCACGGCGCGCGCATGCAGCGCGTTCTTCAGCGCCTCGTAGACCAGCCGCTCATGCGCTGCATGCTGGTCGACGATGACAAGCGAATCCCTGGTCTGCGCGACGATGTAGTTCTCGTGCACCTGGGCGCGTGCGGCACCCAGCACCGTGCCAAGCAGCGTCTCCGCCGTCTCAGTCTGTCCGGCACGCGCGTCGGCGCTGTGAAGCGGGCCGGCGTCGAACGCCGCTTGATCGTTTTCGCCGAAGCCGCCATTTCTGAATTCGGTGTTTTCAAACCCCATGTCCAGCGGCCGTTGCGGCGAGCGGGCCGGGTCGAAACCGGCAGAGCCGGAGGCACGGTACGCCGCCTCGTAGCTGCGGTGGCCGTTGGCCGGTCCTGAATGGGCGTAGGACGCCGCGCCCGGCCGGAATGCCGCCATCATGCCGGCTGCCCCTGATGTGGCGGCACGGATGCCGGCATTGGCCAATGCTTCGCGGATGGCGCCGACGATCAGCCCTCGCACCAATCCCGGATCGCGGAAGCGTACGTCGGCCTTGGCCGGATGGACATTGACGTCGACGATGGCCGGATCGAGCGTCAGGAACAGCACAGTCACCGCATGGCGATCGCGCGGCAGCACGTCGGCGAAGGCGCCACGGATGGCGCCGGCAATCAATTTATCGCGCACCGGCCGGCCATTGACATAGGCATATTGCTGCAGCGCGTTGGCACGGCTGAACGACGGGATCGAGACGTGACCGGCCAGATGCACGCCATCGCGCACGGCGTCGATGGCGATGGCATTCTCCGGAAAGTCGCCGCCCATCACTTGCGCGACGCGGCGCAGCCGGCCTTCCGGGCTGTCGTCGGTCGCCGGCAGCTCCAGTGTCGAGCGGTCGGAGCCGGCCAGCGTGAAGCGCACGGCGGGGAAGGCGATGGCAATGCGCTTGATCACGTCGCTTGTCGCCGAGCTTTCGGCGCGCTCGCCTTTCATGAATTTGAGCCGCGCCGGCGTG
This sequence comes from Mesorhizobium sp. M6A.T.Ce.TU.002.03.1.1, assembly GCF_003997275.1. Classification (NCBI taxonomy): domain Bacteria; kingdom Pseudomonadati; phylum Pseudomonadota; class Alphaproteobacteria; order Hyphomicrobiales; family Phyllobacteriaceae; genus Mesorhizobium; species Mesorhizobium sp. M6A.T.Ce.TU.002.03.1.1. The sequence goes on along the minus strand of NZ_RZTI01000018.1, from coordinate 52,741 downwards.
GCGAAGAACAGGTCGCGCACCTCGACCGTGGTGCCGCGATTGGCGGCCGCCGGCTTGACGGCGGACACGCGGCCACCCTCGATGCCGATCTCGGCGGCGGTGTCGCCGTTGGCCGTGCGCGAGCGGATCGACAGC
>NZ_RZTI01000018.1:0-52596 GCF_003997275.1 Mesorhizobium sp. M6A.T.Ce.TU.002.03.1.1 | reverse complement strand
GCCGCGCCACCGAGCCGATCGACGGCAGCGCCTCGCCGCGAAAACCGAGCGAGCGGATGTCGTGGATGTTGTCGGCGAGTTTCGATGTGCAATGGCGCGCGATCGCCAGCGCCAGTTCCTTTTCCGGGATGCCCGAGCCGTCGTCGGTGACGCGGATCAGGTTGAGCCCGCCGCCGGCGGTGACGATCTCGACTCTGGCAGCGCCCGCGTCTAGCGCGTTCTCGACCAGTTCCTTGACCACGCTTGCCGGACGCTCGATGACTTCGCCGGCGGCGATCTGGTTGATCATCGTTTCGGAGAGCTGGCGAATGGGCATGAGGGCACTATAGGCGGATTCGCGGCCCATACGGGAGAGGTAGAATTAAGGAATCCGCGGCTTACCGCGAACGGACCGCGCTCTTCACGTCATGAGCCTGGGCAATCCAGCCGCCAGCGCGTCGACGGCAAGACGGACCTTCAGCGGCAAGTGAGGCGTCTGCAGCCATAGCGCATAGGCGTCGTAAAGAAATCCCGGCTGTTCCGGCAGCAGCGGGACAAGTGCGCCGGCCTGAATGCGCTCACGAACCAGCCAGTATGGCAGCCAGGCAAGCCCCATGCCGGCGGCCGCGACATCGGCGATCGCATCGAGGTCGTCGAGCCGCAAGCGGCTGACCGGCATGACCTCCAGCGCAGGCTGGCCATTGCGCGGAAACAGCCATGGTTGAACGACACGGCCCGAACGGCGGTAGATGATGGCCTGGTGGCTGCCGAGATCCCCTATCTGCTGTGGCCACCCGTGCATCTCCAGATAGGATGGCGACGCGCAGACGACCATGCGCTGTCGCGCGATGCGACGCGCCATCACGCCGGCCTGGTCTTCCAGATTGCCGGTCCGGATGGCAAGATCGCAGCCATCCTCTGCAAGATCGGCGAGGGGGTCGCTGAACGACAGGTCGAGTTCGAGCGAGGGATATTGCTGCGCCAGTTCCAGCAGGATCGGAGCAACGCAGCGCCGGCCGAAATGCACCGGCATGATGACGCGCAGCTTTCCGCGTGGTTCGGAAAGTTGATCGGCCGCGAGCGCATCCGCGGCCTCGGCTTCAGCGATTACCATTCGGCAACGCTCATAATAGGCGCGCCCGAAGTCTGTCAGGCTCTGGCGGCGAGTGGTCCGGTTGATGAGGCGCACGCCCAGACGCTCCTCGAGAAACCGAACATGCTTGCCGACCATCGGTCCGGACAGATCCAGAGCGGCAGCGGTCGCCGCGAACGAGCCCAGATCGACGGTTTTGACGAACACGGCCATGCTCGTAAGGCGATCCATATTCAAAACTCCCAGTTTCTACTGTTCTGTCCAAGCAGCTATTTATCTGCCAGACGGCCGCTGGCATAGCCTATTCGGTTCAAATACTTTGGAGTTATGACCGGATGGCACGTGTTGTTCGTTTTCATGAGCATGGTGGTCCCCAGGTTCTGCGCATCGAGAATGTCGATATTCCTGGGCCAGGTCGGGGCGAGATCCAGATCCGGGTCAAGGCGTTGGGGCTCAACCGGGCCGAGGCGCTGCTGCGTTCGGGCACTTATATCCAGACGCCGCCATTGCCTTCCGGTCTTGGCCTTGAGGCAGCGGGTGTCGTCGAAGCGGTCGGCGAAGGCGTGCACGGTTTTGCGCCAGGTGACGCCGTCAGCGTCGTGCCGCCACAATCGATGTCCTGCTGGCCCGCCTATGGCGAGATTGCCACATATCCCGCCAATCTCGTGGTCAAGCACCCGCCGTCGCTCAGCTGGGAAGAGGCGGCGGCCGTCTGGATGCAATATCTCACCGCCTATGGCGCATTGATCGACATTGCCAAGCTCAGCAGGGATGATTTTGTCGTCATCACCGCAGCATCGAGCAGTGTCGGACTTGCAGCGATCCAGATCGCCAACATGGTTGGTGCGACCCCGATCGCGGTCACGCGGTCATCTGCCAAGAAGCAGGCCTTGCTCGAGTTCGGCGCAGCCCACGTCATCGCTTCAGCGGACGAAGACCTGGAGGCCCGGCTGAAGGAAATCGCCGGCCCGGACAACATCCAAGTGGTGCTCGACGCGGTCGGCGGCCCGATATTCGAGCCGCTGACGGCGGCGATGGCACGCGGCGGCATTCTCATCGAATATGGCGGCTTGAGCCTCGAGCCGACGCCGTTCCCGCTGTTCGCCGTGCTGGCCAAGACGCTGACGCTGCGCGGCTATCTCGTCCACGAAATCACTGGCGATCCGGCGAAGTTGGAGGCTGCCAAGGCGTTCATCCTCGACGGATTGATGTCGGGAGCGCTAAAGCCGGTAATCTCCAGGACCTTTCCGTTCGACCAGATCGTCGAGGCGCATCGCTTTCTCGAATCGAACGAACAATTCGGCAAGATTGTCGTGACGGTTTGACCGGGCACTATCGGGATGGCCTCATGCCTGCGCGGCCAGCCAGTCCCGAACCTTGCGGGCATTGTCGCTGAGTTCGCGGTTCTTCGGCCAGATGATGTAGAAGCGCGTGCCGGTTCTCATCACATGGCTGGTGGCGCTCACCAGCAGGCCCGATGCCAGCAGTCGCTCGGCCAGATGCCGCCAGCCGAGCGCGATGCCTTGCCCCTCCATGACCGCCTGAATCACCAGCGCATAGTCGTTGATGCGCAAGCCTCGCCCGGCGTCGGCCTCCTTCAGGCTGGCCCCGGCGGAGTGGAACCACTCCTCCCAGCTCGCCGCCTCGCGAAACGGCTCCTCGAGATGGATGAGGCGGTGTGACGCCAATTCCTCGACGGTTTGCGGCAGGCCGAACTTCGCCACATAGCTGGCGCCGGCAACGGGAAAGATTTCCTCGTCGGCCAGCGGCAGGCAATGATAGTCCGGCCACTCCCGGGGCTCGCCACCGCGCACAGCGAGCGGAATGCCCTCGGCGATAATGTCGAGGTCGCGGTCAGCGGTCTGGATACGCAGGTCAATGCCCGGCAATTCGTCGCGGAACTGCTGCAGGCGCGGCATCATCCAGAACGAGCCGAAGGCGGTCGAAGCGGCAAGCGTAACATGGCCGCCGGTCGCCTGCTGGCGCAGGTCCTCGGCCGACTTGCGGATATGCGAGAGGCCGAGCGAGACGTCGGCGTGGAAACGCTCGCCGGCCTCGGTCAGGCTGACCTGCCGGTGGCGCCGCTGGAAGAGTTTGGCGCCGAGCTTTTCCTCCAGCCCGCGCACCGCATAGGAGACGGCGGCCTGCGTCATGCCGAGCTCGCGCCCCGCGGCGGTGAAGCTCGACAGCCGCCCGGCGGCCTCGAAGACGATCAGGCTGCCGGCCGATGGCAATAGGTGGCGCAGGCTTCGCATAAGCAGAGCTTATACAAGAGATCAGGATTTTCCAGCGTCACAGTCATATTTCGTCTCGCTAAGTTGAGTGCCTGGGGAGGATGGAGTGGTCATGAACGCACCGGCCGTTGAAGTGAGCGAACACACGAACCGCCGCAGCGGCGGCCGCCTGGGGCGCAAGGCGCTGCGGGGAACTCCCATGGCGTCATTTCCAACCTTGGTCCGTAAGATTCCGGTATATCAAATGGTCCCGGATGAGGCGGTGGAGCTGATCCACCAGGAGTCGCTCTCCATCCTCGAAGAAGTGGGATGCGAGTTCCGTGACGACGAGGCGATCGCGTTGTGGAAGGCGGCGGGCGCCGATGTCTCCGAGACACGTGTCCGCATCGACCGCGCTCTTCTAATGGAACTCGTCTCGAAGGTCCCGCCGGAATTCACGCTCAATGCGCGCAACCCCGAGCGTTCGGTTCGCGTCGGCGGAAACAACTCCATATTTGTGCCGATGTATGGGGCGCCTTACGTGCGTGACCTCGACAACAACAGGCGCTACGGCACACTCGCCGACCTCAACAATTTCCACAAGCTCGCCTACATGGCGCCTGCGCTGCACTCGTCGAGCTCGGTCATCTGCGAGCCGATGGAAATTGCCGTGCCGAAGCGTCACCTCCACATCATCCATTCAGCGCTGAAGCACTCCGACAAGCCGTTCATGGGCATCGTGACCTCCAGGGAACGAGCCGAAGACACGATGGCGATGGCGGGCATCGTGTTCGGCGAGGACTATGTCCGAGACAATCCGGTGCTGGTGTCGATCACCAACTGCAACTCGCCGTTGGTCTGGGACGCCACCATGCTGGACGCGATGAAGGTCTATGCGCGCCACAACCAGCCGCTGATCCTGGCGCCCTTCGCGCTTTGCGGCGCCTCGACTTCGGCATCGGCCGTGGGAGCGGTCGCGCAGGTCAATGCGGAAGCGCTGGCAGGTATCGCCTTCACACAGCTCCTGCGTCCGGGTTCGCCGCAGATCTACGGGCAGTTCATGGTCACTGTCGACATGAAGACTGGTGCCCCCATGGGCGGCACGCCGGAGGCCGCCCAGATGATGTATCTGATGGGGGCACTGGCGCGGAAGTACCGGCTGCCCTGGCGCACGTCCGGATTCCATGTCGGGTCGAAGCTGAACGACGCCCAGGCGGGCTACGAGGCGAACATGCTGATGCATGCCGCCATCCTTGCCGGCGCCAACTACATCTGGCACTCCGCCGGCTGGCTCGAGGCCGGCCTGACCTGCGGCTATTCGAAATTTGCCACGGACTGCGAACAGCTTGTCGGCTGGTACAAATATGCTGGCGGTCTGCCGTTCGACGATTTCAAGGAGGCGATGGCAGCGATCCGCGAGGTCGGGCCGCAGGGCCATTTCCTCGGCACCCAGCACACGCTCGACCATTTCGAGTCTGCCTTCTTCATACCGAGCATCATGGACTTCAATTCGTTCGAACAGTGGAAGGCCGAAGGGGCAAAGGACCACGATACCCGGGGGCGCGAGAAAGCGCGCAACATGCTCGCCGATTATGAGGAGCCGAAGCTCGATGAGGGCATCGCCGACGGCTTGAAAGATTTCATCGCGCAGCGCGAGGAGCGGCTGCCGGACAGCATTAGTTGATGCAACGGGCGAAGACCCAACGGGAACCACAGGGAGAAAAAAATGGCCTTCTTCAGAAGCAACGGTGATCGCGTGCCGAATGCGATCGAGGCGATGGGTGAAGATGTTCGCGCCGGCCGGATGGACCGGCGCGAATTTCTGGCGCTGGCAAGCGCCTTTGGGGCATCGACGGCCCTTGCCTATGGCATGATCGGCCTTGCCGTGCCGGAGCGGGCCTTGGCCGAAGAGCCGAAGAAGGGCGGGACGCTGCGCGTTTCGATGTCGGTGAAGGCACAGAAGGACCCGCGCACTTACGACTGGGTGGAGCTTGCGAACATTTCGCGCTGCTGGCTGGAGCCGCTTGTCCGCTACACGCGCGAATTCACTTTCGAGCCGGTCTTGCTCGAGAGCTGGGACGTCAACGACGACGCCACCGAATATGTGCTGCATGTGCGCAAGGGCATCACCTGGAACAACGGCGATGCTTTCAACGCCGATGACGTTGTCTACAATCTGACGCGCTGGTGCGAGAAGGAAGCCGCCGGTAATTCAATGGCCGCTCGCGTCGGTGCGCTGATCGACGCAAAAACCGGCAAGGCCAGGGAAGGGGCAATCACCAAGGTCGATGACAACACGGTCAAGCTGAAGCTGAACGAACCTGATATCTCGCTGATCCCGAACTTCACCGACTATCCGGCGCTCGTGGTCCATCGCAAATTCGATGCCGACGGCGCCGATCCGATCGCCAAGCCGATCGGCACCGGGCCTTTCGAACTCGTGTCTTATTCGGTCGGCCAGAACGCAATCGTCAAGCGTCGTGAGAATGGCAAATGGTGGGGCGGTGAAGCGCCGCTCGACAGTGTCGAATTCGTCGACTACGGCACCGACTTCAACGCCTCGGTGAATGCATTCGACTCCGGCGAGATCGACGTCAATTTCGAGACACCCGCCGACTTCATCGACATCCTCGACAAGATGGGGCTGGAGAAATCGGAGGTCGCGACAGCGACGACGCTCGTTGCCCGAACCAATATCACGCACAAGCCCTACGATGACCAGCGAGTGCGCAATGCCCTGCAAATGGCCGTCGACAACAATGCCGTGCTTCAACTTGGCTACGCCGGGCGAGGCACCCCAGGTGAAAACCACCACGTCAGCCCGATCCATCCGGAATACTACCCGCTGCCCAAAAAGACGCGCGACGCGGCGGGCGCCAAGAAGCTGATGGCCGACGCCGGACAGGCCGACTTCGAGCATGAGCTGATCACTGTCGAGGACGATTGGCAAAAGAACACAGGCGACGCGATTGCCGGCCAGCTGCGCGAAGCCGGGATCAAGGTGAAACGCACGGTGCTGCCGGGGTCGACCTTCTGGAACGACTGGACGAAGTACCCCTATTCCATGACCATCTGGTACATGCGTCCGCTCGGCGTTCAGGTGCTGGCGCTCGGCTATCGCACCGGCGAGGCCTGGAACGAAACGGCGTATTCGAATCCTGATTTCGACGCCAAGCTCAAACAGGCCCTCTCGCTCATCGACGTGGAGAAGCGCCGCGAGGTCATGAAGGATGTCGAGCAGATCCTGCAGGATTCGGGCGTCATCATTCAGCCGTTCTGGCAGAAGCTGTACAGCCACATGAACAAGAAGGTGAAGAATTACGCTGTGCACCAGACTTTCGAGATGGATCTCCAGAACGTCTGGCTGGACGCCTGAGGTAACGCCCAAAGCGCGCCTGAGTTAACGCCCAAGGGGAATTCATGGGCCGCAAAAAAGCCGGGATGCAGGATTCGTGGTATTGAACGGTTCCCACCACGAAAGCCTGGAGATTATCGGATGAGACTGACTGCGCTTGCCGCCGCCCTCTCGATCGCAGCGCCTGCGGCCGCTCTGGCCGGGCCGGCATCCAATGCGGTGAAGTTCTTCTACATGCCCGAGGTCAAATTCGAGGCGGACGCGCAATACCGCGACCGCTTCACCGAGCCGGTGACCAAGCTGTTCGACCTCAACGACCAGGCAAAGAAGAACAAGCCGGACGAGGTGCCTTGCATCGACTTCGCCCCCGGTCTCGACGCCCAGGATTTCGACGAGAAGACGGTCGCCGAGACGTTGAAGCTGTCTGAAGCAGTGGATGGCGATAGCGCCGAGGTGACGGCGACGTTCAACCTTTTCCCGGAAGGTGATGAATCCAAACGCGAAATGGTCTGGTCGCTCAAGAAGATCGACGGCCAGTGGAAGATCGCCGACATCACCTCGAAGACCAACGGCTGGACGCTGAGTGCGCTCGAATGCCTGGCTGGCCAGACTCCGGAGTGATGCCATGGCCCGCGCCCTGGCTCTGGCGACTGTGTGCCTGCTGGCGGCGGGGTTGAGCAGCGCCGCTGCTCAGGGCCTGTTCGGCGCGCCGCCCGCGAACGCGCCGGCCGACAATGCGGCACCTGCAACCTCGCCGGCCGCGTCTCAGCCGACTGACAGCGCCGCGGCCGCGCCGGTGCAGCCGGGTTCGCCAACGGCGGTGGTGAAGCCGTTTTACGAGCATGTCGGGCTCGAGCTCGATCCGGCCCAGCGCAGCCACTTCGCCGATCCGGCGAAATCGGTGCTCGACAAGAGCGATACGCTGCGGAAGTCGGGGCAGGGCGAATGCCTCGATCCCAATATGGCGCTGGATAATGCGGCGTACGACAAAGCCGAGATCGACAGGAGCCTGAAGACCATCGAAGCTGTCAATGGCGACGAGGCCAAGGTCGTCGTCGCTTTCGTTGTCGAGGGCAACCCCCACCGGCTGGAATGGAAACTCAAGAAGATCGACGGCGACTGGAAGATATCGGACCTTCTGTCGGTGACCGGCGAATGGGCGCTCAGCCAATACCAGTGCGAGTGAGAGGTAAGCGATGAAGATCACCAACGTTCGCGTCACCCATGTCAACGTTCCGCTAGACGCGCCGTTCTGGTGGACGGCCGGGCTTTATGGCGGCGCCTCGAAGTCGATCATCGAGGTCGAGACCGAGGAAGGCGTGGTCGGACTGGGCGAGGCGCCTTGGTGGCATTTCGGCGAAGTGATCAAGGCCGAGATCGCGCCGGCGCTGATCGGCGCCGATCCGCTCGACATCGCCGACTGCGAGGCGCGCTGCGTGCCGCCCTGGCAGATCACCGCCAACACCGGCGAGAATGCCGCATCCGTGGCGTTCGGAGCCGTCGAGCTGGCATTGTGGGACATCAGAGGCAAGGTGTTCGGCATGCCGCTCTACAAGCTGCTTGGCGGCGCGGTCCGCAAGGACATTCCGTTTTCGGAGTATTTCGCCTTTCGTCCCGCACAGGACGGGGCGGGCGGCGAGATGACGCCCGAAGCGATCGTCGACTACTGCCTGAGGATGCGCGAGCAGCATGGCTCGACGATCTTCGAAGGCAAGTTGATCATGGGCGATCCCGAGCTTGAGATCCGGACGGTGCGGATGTTGCGCGAGGCGCTCGGCGAGAAGGCACAGATCAAGCTCGATTCCAACATGCAGTGGTCGCTGACCACCGCGCGCTGGGTGCTGCGCGAGATCGAACCGTTCAACATCCGCAATTACGAGGATCCGGTCGCGACCTTCGAGGAGATGGCAGCGCTGCGCCAGCATTCGCGCATTCCGTTCTCCACACACATTCCCGATCTCAGACGAGCGGTCGCGCTTGGCGCGCCGGATTACTTCGTCTGCAACTTCGCAGCACTCGGCGGATTGTCGAGAACCCTGAAATTCATCGCCGCCTGTGAGGCGATGGGCAAGGGGTTCTGGTGCTACTCGAACGATCTCGGCATCATGACGTCAGCCTATCTGCATGTCGTGGCGGCGACGCCGTGGATCACCGAAGCATCGCAATCGCTGTTTCGCTGGCAGATCGGCGATGTCATCAAGGATGGTCCTTTCCGGCAGACCGGCAACACGGTGCGCGTGCCGGAGGGCGATGGACTGGGTGTCGAACTCGACCCAGCCGCGATGAAGCGCTGGGCGGGGCACTTCGCCGAGCACGGGCCCATGGGCCATTTCAGCGACCCGAACAATCTCGGCCGCTACCGGCGGCTGCCGCTCAACTGATGCGAGATCGATCGTTTCGAAACTCACCCGCGCCCGCGATAGGGTGCGACACCGGTGTCGGGCAGCCACGCGCCTTCCGGCGGCGCGCCGGTCTGCCAGAACACGTCGATGGGAATGCCGCCGCGCGGATACCAATAGCCGCCAATGCGCAACCACAGTGGTTTGGTCGCGGCGATAATGCGGCGGCCGATCATAACGGTGCACTCTTCGTGGAAGGCGCCATGGTTGCGAAACGAGGCCATGAACAGCTTGAGCGACTTCGATTCCACCAGCAGCGTGTCGGGTGCATAGTCGATGACGATATGGGCGAAATCCGGCTGGCCGGTTACCGGGCAGAGCGTGGTGAATTCCGGGCAGGTGAAGCGAACGATGGCTGGCGGCCCGTCGCCGCGCGAAAATGGCACGGTTTCAAGGACTGCCGCTTCAGGGCTCCGTGGCGCCTCGACGTTGGTGCCGAGCTGAGTAAGGTTCTTCGTATCGGTCATGGGCGGTTTCCTTACTGCATGTCGCCCAAAACTGCGCAGCGGTTTTAGGATAACGACAGGCGAAAAACAAAAATTTCCCGCTCATTAGCACAATTTGAAACAGCAGGGCCACGATGACCAGCAACGATCCGCTTCTCCAGCCTTATCAGCTCAAACATTTGACGCTGAAGAACCGGGTCATGTCGACCAGTCACGAGCCGGCCTATTCCGAGGATGGCATGCCGAAAGAGCGCTACCGGCTCTACCACGCCGAAAAGGCCAAAGGCGGCATGGCGCTGACCATGACCGCAGGCTCGGCGATCGTCTCGCGCGACAGTCCGGCCGCGTTCGGCAATCTGCACGTCTATGACGACCGCATCGTGCCGTGGCTCACTGAACTCGCCGATGCCTGCCACGAGCATGACTGCAAGGTGATGATCCAGATCACCCATCTCGGCCGCCGTACCGGCTGGAACAAGGCCGACTGGCTGCCGGTGCTTTCAGCTTCCCCGGTGCGCGAGCCGGCGCACCGCGCCTTCCCGAAGACGATCGAGGACTGGGACATGGAGCGCATCATTGCCGACTATGCCGCGGCCGCCCAGCGCTGCCAGGCTGCCGGCCTCGATGGCTTCGAGTTCGAGGCCTATGGCCATTTGATGGATGGCTTCTGGTCGCCGGCCACCAACCAGCGCGATGACGATTTCGGCGGCTCGCTCGACAACCGCTTGCGCTTCACCGGCATGGTGCTCGACGCCGTGCGGTCGGCGGTCGGCGAAAAGTTCGTCGTCGGCATTCGCATGGTCGCCGACGAGGATTTCGAAAAAGGCTTGTCGAAACAGGAAGGCGTCGAGATCGCCAGGCGGCTGGCCGGCTCCGGCAAGGTTGATTTTCTCAACATCATCCGCGGCTCGATCGAAACCGATGCCGCGCTGACTAGGGTCATCCCCGTGACCGGCATGCGCGCCTCGCCGCATCTCGACTTCGCCGGCGAGGTGAGGGCGGCGACAAAATTCCCGACCTTCCATGCGGCGCGCATTTCCGATGTCGCCACCGCCCGCCATGCCATCGCCACCGGCAAGCTCGACATGGTCGGCATGACGCGCGCCCACATCGCCGATCCGCATATCGTCAGAAAGGTGATGGAGGGCCGCGAGCACGAGATCCGGCCTTGCGTCGGCGCCACCTACTGCCTCGACCGCATCTATGAGGGTGGCGAGGCGCTGTGCATCCACAATGCGGCAACCGGCCGCGAGGCTGATATTCCGCACATCATCCCGAGAACCGAGGGACCGAAACGGAAGGTGGTCGTCGTCGGCGCCGGTGCAGGCGGCCTGGAGGCGGCGCGCGTCGCGGCCGAGCGCGGGCATGAGGTCACGGTGCTGGAAGCGTCGAGCCAGGCCGGCGGCCAGGTGCGGCTGGCGACACAGAACCCGCGCCGCAAGGAGCTGATCGGCATCATCGACTGGCGGCTGGCCGAGCTCGACCGGCTCGGCGTTGAGATCCGCTACGACACCTGGGCGGAGAAGGACGACGTGCTGGCGCTGTCCCCCGACGTGGTGGTGGTCGCCACCGGCGGCCTGCCGCAAAACCCACCGCTGGTGGCAGGCGATAGCCTCGTCACTTCCAGTTGGGACATCATGGCCGGCAGCATCAAGCCGGCCGAAAACGTGCTGCTCTACGACGACAATGGCGGCCATCAGGGCATGGGCGCGGCAGAGCTGATCGCGACCGCGGGTTCGAAGCTGGAGCTTGTTTCGCCCGAGCGCTTCTTCGCCCCGGAAATGGGCGGCATGAACCACGTGCCCTATATGCGCGCCTTCCAGGAAAAGGGCGTGACCATCACCATCAACACGCGGCTGCGCTCGGTGCGGCGCGAGGGCAATCAACTGGTCGCCGCGCTTGCCTCCGACTTCGCAGACGGCTGGCGCGGCGAGCGGCGGGTCGATCAGGTGGTGGTCGAGCACGGCACGCTGCCGCTCGACGATCTCTATCTCGCACTCAAACCGCTGTCGAAAAACGGCGGCGCGGTCGATTACGAGCGGCTGGTCAGTGGTGGCGACATTTTTCCGGCACGCAATCCGCAAGGCGGTTTCGTGCTTTTCCGCATCGGCGACGCGGTCGCCTCGCGCAACATCCACGCCGCCATTTATGACGGCATCCGGTTCGGCCTGCGGATCTGAGCGTCGCTGGATTGAATGGTGGCGCGCAGCCGAACCCTTCGCAGGGAGAGCCACCTTCCGCTTAGGCCCGGTGCGCGCCGCGCACGCCGCCGGCTGGAGCCGGGCACCGTACGATCTCGTGAATTGGATCGCGGTAGCGCCGCTCAAAACATCCTGGCGGTGGCCATGCAGAACACAGTGATGACCAGCAGCCCGCCGGCGATGCGTTCGCCTCGTGTCATCTTCGCGCGCAAATGGGTTTGCGTCGCGGCGTCGGCGCCGGCCAGTTGTCTGCTGGCGGAGCCGACGAGCACGCCCTGAACACCGGCGGCAATCAGGGCCGTCGCGATACCCAGGGCCAGAACTTTCTCCATCGAGCCGAAAACGCCTTCATGGAAAAAATACCAGAGCAGTATGCCGGTGAGGAACACCATGCCGGCCGCGCCCATTTGCGGCCGAAAGAACCGTTCCGCCCGGATGTCTGGGTCGCGGCCAACCGCGATGGTGGTGCCGGCCCAGAACACGCCCGCCATGACGTGAAGGCCGAGGACGACGATGTAGACATATTGCATGATCGCTTTTCCTCCTGTGCCCGCCGCTGCTGCCCTAAAGATTAGATATCAAATGATTAGATGTCAATGTATAAGACATGGGCCAGTTCCATCGACCTTTCCCTTGCTCTAGTGTCGGATCATGACGCCATTTGACCGCCCGCCAGTCGGCATGAATCTCGCGCGCACCGCCAAGGTGGTCGCTCAGGCCTTCGACGCCGCCTTGGTCGAGGCAGGCGGCACGCTGCCGGTCTGGGTCACTCTGTTGTCGGTCAAGTCGCGCGAACTGGCCAACCAGCGCGAGCTCGCCGGCATGATCGGAATCCAGGGCGCGACGCTGACCCATCATCTGAACGCGATGGAGACGCAAGGCTTGCTGAACCGGCGCCGCGATCCGGAAAACCGCCGGGTTCACCAGGTCGAGCTGACCGAGGCCGGCGAGGCGCTGTTCCTGAAGTTGCGCATCGCCGCGTTCGCCTTCGACAAGCGGCTGCGGAAGGGGCTGTCCGACGACAGGCTGGCGGAGTTTGCTGCGGTACTGGCGGCGTTGCGGGCGAATGTTGAAGGTTAGGAACGGACAGGCCTAAGGACAATGCCATGCGCGAAATTCAGTTGAAGGATGCCAGTGCTACGCTTTCAGCATTGGTCGATCAGGCGGTCGCGGGAGAACCCGCCATCATCATGCGACATGGCCGCAGGCAGGCCGTGATCCTGTCATTCGAAGAATACGAACGGTTGGCGCGTATGCCGAGCTTCGGACAATTGCCGGCGACTTTTCCCGGTGATGACGACGATGTTCCGCCTCGTTCCGGCAAGCCGGCTTGCAATACTAGATCATAACGAGGAGAATCTGCTCAGCCGTCATAATCGGAGATCGCGCCGAAAGTGTAACCGCGCAGCTTCAGCGCTTTGATCAGGGCCGTCAGGTTCGCCTTGCCGTCGAACACGTTCTGGAACATCTCGTCATGCATCAGCAGGATCAGCTTGCCGGGTTTGACGAAGCGGCCGTAGTCGAACAAATGATCGATCTCGCTGACCAGATGGTCGACGGTCCGCACCGGCTTGCCGCTGTTTTCGTGAACCCATTCATGATCCCAGCCGTAGAGATAGAAGCCAGACGCGGCGACGAACTCATAGTCGGGATCCTCACGGCCCTCTTCGGCCAGTCCGAGTGAAGTGTCGTTCTTCGACATCGAGAGCAGCCTGAACACGTCGCGCCCCGGCAGCCGTGCATGGACCGACGGTTTCAGCCCAGCGCCGCGTTGGCCCGCAGCATGTCGGCGACGACCCCTTCGGTGTCCCCATAGAAGTGCCGGTAGTGATTGTATGCGTGGCTGTAGCTGTGGTTGCCGATCGTCACCAGCGGCATCCTCTTGGCGCGCTGCACCAGCGCCTTGTTGAGCGCGCTCGCCTGCGCATGCATGCCAACCATAAAGAGCGTCGCCGGAACCTGCTCGGCCTCGAGCACATCGAGAATGTTATTGGTGCAGGTCAGCGGGCCATCATCGAAGGTGAGATAGATGGTGCGATCGGCGGCGCCTGCGGGGCAAAAAACAGCACGATCAGCACGGCAAAGCGAAGCGGCACCAGCATCCGGAATATCCGTTTCCGATCATGACAAGCGGCCATTTCTGAGGAGGCTTGTCAAGGTTGGCGCCTTACGCCAGGCTTCCCCGTAGCACCGTCAGCCTGGCTTTCTTCGGTGCCCGCGCGACCAGCCATTCGCGTGCCTTGTCCTGCGGCATCGGGAAGGCGATGGAATAGCCCTGCACCTGGTCGCAGCCGATCGCCATCAGCGAGTCGAGCTCGGCTTCGGTTTCGGCGCCCTCGGCGACAATCGAGATGCCGAGGCCACGGGCGAGTTCGGTGATGGCTCTCACGATCTTGGTATTGTCGCCGTTCTCATTGATGTTCTGGACGAAGCGGCGATCGATCTTCAGTCGGTCGATCTCGTTCGGGTTGACGTGGCTGAGCGACGCGTAGCCGGTGCCGAAATCGTCGAGCTCGAGATGGACGCCCGCGGCGCGAATATGCCGAAGCTTTGCCGCGATGCCGGTCTTCTCGTCGTCGAGGATGACGGATTCGACGATTTCCAGCGACAGTTTTTGTGGCGGCAGGCCGGCCTTTTCAAGCGTATCGAAGAGAAACGCGTCGAAATCGGGCTCACGCAGTTCGGAGCCGGACACGTTGACGGCGAGCCGTCCGAAGGCAACACCGGCGCGGTCCCACTCGGCCGCCTCGCTGATTGCCTTGGCGATAACGATGCGGCCGACCGCGGACATGAGGCCGCATTTCTCAGCGACGGGAATGAACTCGCCCGGTGCGATCATACCGCGCTCGGCATGTTTCCAGCGAACCAGCGCTTCGATGCCGCCGATCGTGCCGTTCGACAACGAAACCTGCGGCTGGAAGTAGACCTGGAACGCCTCCTCCGAGATTGCGATCCTGATGTCGCGCTCGAGCTGCTTGCGGTAATCGAGTTCATGCCGCAACTCCTCGGAGAAGAATGAGAGACTGCCGCCGCTTTGCTTCTTGGCGGCGTGGAGCGCGAGGTCGGCATGGACGAGCAGATCCTGCGCATTGTCGGCGTCGACCGGATAGACGGCTACGCCGGCGCTGGCGCCCGGAAGGATGGTAGTGCCCCGAAAAACGATCGGCTCGTTGATCTGCGTCAGCACGCGCCTGGCGACCATGTTGATATCCTCGGTGCCGCCGGCACCATTGAGGATCATCACGAACTCGTCGCCGCCGAGACGCACGCAGAGATCCGACGCCCGGCAGGAATCGCGCATCCGCTGCGCCGTCACCACCAGCACATAGTCGCCGGCAGCGTGGCCGAGAGTATCGTTGATCTGCTTGAATCGGTCGAGGTCGAGCTGGACCGCCGCAAGCCGTTCTCGCCGACGTTGCGCACCCTTGATCAGCGCTTCGAAATGGTCGGTCAGGAAGGTGCGGTTGTGCAGGCCGGTAAGGCCGTCATGCACGGCGATGAAGGCCATCGAATTGCGGGCATCGATCAGTGCGTGCGTCTTGCGCAGAATGGTGTTCGACATCGGCCTGAAGATGAAAAGTGCTACCAGCACGATGACGCCGATGGTGGTGTAGAACAGCGTTCGATGGAGATCGAGAAGTGTTTCCGATCGTGCGTCGGCATGGGCGCTGATGCGCTGGCCGAGTGCCGCATAGCCCGACAGGGTCGCATTGGCGATGGAAGCGTCGAGGTTGACGCGTTCGCCGCCGCCTTTGTAGCCGCCATTGTCGGCCATGCCGAATTGTGATTCAAACGCCGAAACCAGTCGTTCGCCGTTGGCGATGAGCCCGACCGAGAAGTAATCGAGATGAAACGGCTTGGTGAAAAGTACGCTTTCGACTGATTTTGGATCGAACCTTGCCGGTGACGCCGGGTCGGCGACGACCCGCTCGAGCAGAAGGTCGTAGTTCCTCTCGAACTCCGCCGTTGCCTGTTTGAACGCGGTGACCAGAGCCGGTTGTTGGTCACGCGAAGCAGCACCTGCCGCGTTGGCAAGGAAGACAATGCGTTGCGACAGCGTCTTTTGCATGCCGACAATGTCGAGCAGCGTGTCGTTGTGCCGTTGGGCAGCCATCATTTGCTGGAGAAGGATGAAGGAGGCCATCACCATGGCGGCAATGATCAGCAGCGCCAGCCAATAGCCGGCCTTGATCAACAGGACGAGCCTGCCCGAAATGGTTTGCGCCGGTTGCTGCGACATTTTCTGGGGCGGTCCCTCTCGCCGACAGATTTTTGGGTGCGAGAACCATTGGCTTGAAAATGTTAACAGCTTTGGAAGTCGACAGAGCGGCGATAGCGGTAGCGGTGGAAAGCTCGCGAAATGGTTATCGCGTTCTTTCGCGCCGCACACGCATTTGAGCATCCGCCGTTGGCGGCATTCTGGCCACTGGCCGTCGCGTCACCGAAACGGTCGCTTTTGCGGTGGATTTTTCGCCCGCGTGGGGCGACAGTCCATTCAATCTCAACAGGGCCTAGTCATGAGCGCGGCATTCCTCTCCCATATCGATAGCGAGCTTCAAGGGCTGAAATCTGCCGGCCTCTACAAATCCGAGCGGGTGATCACCTCGACGCAGTCGGCCGAGATCGAGGTGGGCGGCGAGAAGGTGCTGAATTTCTGCGCCAACAACTATCTCGGCCTCGCCGATAGTGCCGAATTGCGCGATGCGGCCAAGCAGGCACTCGACCGCTATGGTTATGGCATGGCGTCGGTGCGTTTCATCTGCGGCACGCAGGAAGAGCACAAGCAGCTCGAGGCGACGATTTCTGGCTTCCTCGGCATGGAGGACACGATCCTCTACGGCTCCTGCTTCGATGCCAATGGCGGCTTGTTCGAGACGCTGCTCGGCGAGGAGGATGCGGTCATCTCCGACGCGCTGAACCACGCCTCGATCATCGACGGCGTGCGGCTGTCAAAGGCGAAGCGCTTCCGCTACGCCAACAACGACATGGCCGATCTGGAATCGCGGCTGAAGGAGGCAATGGATTGCCGTTTTCGGCTGATCGCCACCGACGGTGTATTTTCCATGGACGGCATCATCGCCAATCTAAAGGGCGTTTGCGATCTCGCCGAGAAATACGACGCGATGGTGATGGTCGACGACAGCCATGCGGTCGGCTTCGTCGGCAAGAACGGCCGCGGCTCGGCCGAGCATTGCGGCGTCGAGGGCAGGGTGGACATCATCACCGGCACGCTCGGCAAGGCATTGGGCGGCGCATCTGGCGGCTACACATCGGGCAAGAGCCAAGTGGTCGACTGGCTGCGCCAGCGCTCGCGGCCCTATCTGTTTTCCAACACGCTGATGCCGGCGATCGCAGGCGCCTCGATCCGGGTTTTCGAACTGATCGGCAATGGCGATGCGCTGCGTCAGCGCCTCTATGCCAATGCGGCACGCTTCCGGTCTGAAATGGGTAAGCTCGGCTTCACGCTGGCCGGCGCCGACCATCCAATCATCCCCGTCATGCTGGGCGATGCGACACTGGCGCAAGAAATGGCGGCGCGCATGCTGAAGCGCGGCATCTATGTCATCGGCTTCTCGTTTCCGGTAGTGCCGAAGGGCCAGGCGCGCATCCGCACGCAAATGTCGGCCGCCCATTCCAGCGCCGACATCGACCGTGCGGTCGAGGCGTTCGGCGCGGTCGGGCGCGAACTCGGTGTGATTTCCTGAACGGCCGGAACCGAAAAGCGCTTCCAGATCAATAGATTCAAGGGACAAAAGAATGTCGAACATGATGAAGGCGCTGGTCAAGGCCAAGGCCGAGCCGGGCATCTGGATGGAAGAAGTGCCGGTGCCGGAAATCGGCCCGAACGACGTTCTGATTAAAATCAAGAAGACCGCGATCTGCGGCACCGACGTCCACATCTACAATTGGGACCAGTGGGCGCAAAAGACCGTGCCGGTGCCGATGGTGACCGGTCACGAATTCGTCGGCACGGTCGCCGACTTCGGCGCGGCGGTGACCGAGTACAAGGTCGGCCAGCGCGTTTCGGGTGAAGGCCACATCGTCTGCGGCCATTGCCGCAACTGCCGGGCGGGCAGGGGGCATCTGTGCCGCAACACACTCGGCGTCGGTGTCAACCGGCCGGGCGCCTTCGGCGAGTATCTGGCAATCCCTCAGCACAATGTCGTGCCGATCCCCGACGACGTGCCCGATGAGATCGCCGCGATCTTCGATCCTCTGGGCAATGCCGTGCACACGGCATTGTCCTTCGATCTCGTCGGCGAGGACGTGCTGGTCACCGGCGCCGGGCCGATCGGTATTATGGGTGCGCTGGTGGCGCAGTGCGTCGGCGCGCGAAAAGTGGTCATCACCGACATCAACCCGGTGCGGCTGGCGCTGGCGAAAAAACTCGGCGTCCAGCATGTGGTCGACGCGTCGAAGGAAAAGCTGCGCGATATCATGCCGGCACTCGGCATGACCGAAGGTTTTGACATCGGCCTCGAAATGTCGGGTGCGGCGCCCGCCTTCCGCGACATGATCGACACCATGAACAATGGTGGCAAGATCGCCATTTTGGGCATTGCGTCGACCGGCTTCGAGATCGACTGGAACAAGGTCATCTTCAAGATGCTGCATCTCAAGGGCATCTATGGCCGTGAGATGTTCGAGACCTGGTACAAGATGATTGCGCTGGTGCAGGGTCCGCTCGACGTCAGCGGGTTAATCACCCACCGCATCGGCATCGACGACTTCCAGACCGGGTTCGATGCGATGCGCAGCGGCAATTCGGGCAAGGTGGTGATGGACTGGTGAGCACCTAGCTAGAGGCGTTGTGATCCTTCGCGCCCCCCTCTGTCCTGCCGGACATCTCCCCCACGAGGGGGAGATTGGAGGTCGCGTCTGCCTTCGCCAATCACCTACGTTGGAAGAGAGGCGGCGAAGACGAAACTGCCGATCTCCCCCCAAGTGGGGGAGATGTCCGGCAGGACAGAGGGGGGCGCTGTCCCGCGTATCAACGGTTTGGTGGCCTATCCTCGCCCAACGCCCCCTCCAGTGCTGCCACCCCGCTGACAACCGCCGCCCGTTCCTCCGTGCTTAGCCTCGTCAGCAATTCCAGCTCGAATGCCTTCGCCAGCGGCACCATTTCGCGATAGGCGGCATGGCCGGCCTTGGTCAGCATCAGATGCTCGATCCGGCGGTCTTTTTCATCAGGTGTGCGAGTCAGCCACCGCCGCCGTTCAAGCTCGGCGACGGCGCGCGAAACCTTGGTCTTGTGCATGGCCGACTGCTCACCGAGCGCTGTCGCGGTCATGGTCCCGTGCTGTCCGAGCCCGGCCAGCGTGCGCCATTCGGGCCGCGTCAAGCCGTGGCGATCTTTGTAAATCCTGGAGAATTCGCGGCTGACGGCGTCGGCAAGGCGATAGAGCCGGTAGGGCAGGAAGCTTTCAAGTTCGAGGATTTCCGGTTCGTTAGAGATCTCGCGCTTGGTTGTCATTTTCGCAGTCGCCGCATCTCTTAAGTCAGTTGATGGTTACATTTTCAATGGTTACAAATGAAACCAGTTTGGTCAATCCAGAGCGGCCGCGCGTCCTCGTGGACGCGCAAAGGCCGCTCTGGCACTGTGGATTCGGGAGGAAACCATGGCCTTTTCCTACATGCCGGGGTTCGGCAACGACTTCGAAACCGAAACCCTGCCAGGTTCGCTGCCGCAAGGGCGGAATTCGCCGCAGCGACCGGCCTACGGCCTTTATGCCGAGCAATTGTCCGGCTCGCCCTTCACCGCTCCGCGCGGCACCAATGAGCGTTCCTGGCTCTATCGCATCAGGCCGAGCGTCAGGCACACCGGCCGCTTCAAGCCGGCGAGTTATCCGCTGTGGAAGAGCGCGCCCAATCTCGGCGATCACGAGCTGGCGCTTGGTCAATATCGCTGGAATCCGGTGCCGATGCCGAAGGAGCCGACCGACTTCATCGCCGGCATGCGCAGCATCACCACCGCCGGCGACGTGCTCGGCCAGACCGGCATGGCCGCCCATGTCTATGTTGCCAACCGTTCGATGGTCGACGATCATTTCTTCAACGCCGATGGTGAGTTGCTGGTCGTGCCGCAGATCGGCAGCCTACGCCTCGTTACCGAGATGGGCGTCATCGAATTGCGACCGGGCGAGATCGCGGTGCTGCCGCGCGGCCTCGTGTTCAAGGTCGAACTGGTCGATGAAACAGTGCGCGGCTATGTCTGCGAGAATTACGGCGCCAAGCTGACGCTGCCGGATCGTGGCCCGATCGGCGCCAATTGCCTGGCCAATCCGCGCGATTTCAAGACGCCTTGCGCCTGGTTCGAGGAGAAGGAAACGCCCTGCCGGCTGATCGTGAAATGGTGCGGGCAGTTTCATGTCACCGAACTCGATCATTCGCCGCTGGATGTGGTGGCGTGGCACGGCAATTATTCGCCCTATAAGTATGATCTTGCAACGTTTTCGCCGGTCGGCGCGATCCTGTTCGACCATCCCGATCCGTCGATCTTCACGGTGCTGACCGCGCCGAGCGGCGAGGAGGGCACCGCCAACATCGACTTCGTCATCTTCCCGCCGCGCTGGCTGGTCGCCGAAAACACGTTCCGCCCGCCCTGGTATCACCGCAACATCATGAGCGAGTTCATGGGCCTGATCCACGGCCAGTACGACGCTAAGGAGGAGGGCTTCGTTCCAGGCGGCATCAGCCTGCACAATCTGATGCTGGCCCACGGGCCCGACGCGCCTGGCTTCGAAAAGGCCTCGCGTGCCGAGCTGAAACCAGTCAAGCTCGACAACACCATGGCCTTCATGTTCGAGACCCGATTCCCGCAGATGCTGACCCGCTACGCCGCCGAGGTTGAAACCCGGCAGGAGAATTACATCGACTGCTGGGCCGATCTGAAGAAGCGCTTCAACGGCACGCCCGAGGGCGACTGGTCTTGAGCGCTGATCCGACGCGGGATCGGCTGGTGCTGCTGGGCTCGAAGGGCGGCCCGGCGCTCCGGCCGGGTGGGCCGTGGCCGAGTTCGTCGCTGCTGGAGATCGGCGGCCGCAACATCGTCGTCGATTGTGGGCTTGGCGTGACGCGTGGGCTGGCCGACGCCGGCTCCAGCTTGAAGACGCTGGACCTGATCTTCATCACGCATCTGCATTCCGACCATGTGCTGGAACTCGGTCCGCTGATCCACACCGCTTGGACGGCGGGTCTGGCGACACCGGTCACTGTGTTCGGCCCGCCCGGCACCGGCCACTACTGGCAGCGCTTTTGCCAGGCGATGGAATTCGACATCGAGATCCGCATCGTCGACGAAGGCCGGCCCAATATCGCAGACATCGTTTCGATCGTCGAATTCGGCGAAGGCCGGGTGATGGAGGAGCGCGGCCTGAAGGTTTCAGCGCTGCGCGTCGACCATCCGCCGGTGACCGACTGCTTTGCATTGCGCTTCGAGCATGCCGGACAAAGCGTGGTGTTCTCCGCCGATACGGCATTCTTTCCGCCATTGGCCGATTTCGCCAGAGGCGCCGCCATCCTCGTCCACGAAGCCATGCTGGAAGAAGGCATCGAGCGGTTGGTTGCTCGGACCGGCAACGGCGCACGGCTGAGAGAACATCTGCTTGCGAGCCACAGCTTCGCCGAGGAGGCTGGACGCATCGCCAGCGATGCCGGAGTGAAGAGGCTTGTGCTCAATCACCTCATTCCGGCTGACGACCCCGAGATCGGCGAAGCCGATTGGGTCGCCGCTGTCAGGAAAACATGGGCTGGCGACTTGACGATTGCCCGTGACGGCCTTGTTGTGGGCTTAAGCAGCGAGAAAACTGTACCAGGAGAGGAAACCGCATGAAGCTTGCCACATTGAAGGACGGATCGCGTGACGGAAAGTTGGTCGTCGTCTCGCGCGACCTGACGCGGTTCACCGATGCCTCGTTTCTGGTGCCGACGCTGCAGGCGGCACTCGACGACTGGAGCCGGATCGCGCCGCATCTGGCCGCCATGGCGGAATCGCTGGAGAACAATGCGGTGCCGTCAGCGCGCTTTCACGAGCATGACGCCCAGTCGCCGTTGCCGCGCGCCTATCAATGGGCGGATGGCTCGGCCTATGTGAATCATGTCGAGTTGGTGCGGAAGGCGCGTGGCGCCGAGATGCCGGCAAGCTTCTGGACCGATCCGCTGATCTATCAGGGTGGTTCCGACAGTTTCATCGCGCCGCGTGATCCGATCCGGGCGACCGACGAGGCTTTTGGCGTCGACATGGAAGGGGAGGTCGCCGTCGTCGTCGATGATGTTCCGGTGGGGGCAAGCCTGGATGAGACGCGGGCGGCGATCCGGCTGGTCATGCTGGTCAATGACGTCACGCTGCGCTCCCTTACCGCGCCAGAGCTTGCCAAGGGCTTCGGCTTCTTCCAGTCGAAACCGTCCTCGGCTTTTTCGCCCGTCGCGGTGACGCCGGACGAACTGGGCGAGGCCTGGGATGGCGGCAAGGTCAGCCTGCCGCTGCTGGTCGATCTCAACGGCAAGCCGTTTGGCCGGGCGAACGCCGGTGTGGACATGACCTTCGATTTTCCGGCGCTGATTGCACATGCCGCGAAAACCCGGCCGCTGGCCGCCGGCACGATCATCGGTTCTGGCACCGTCTCCAACAAGCTCGACAGCGGCCCGGGCAAGCCTGTCTCGGCAAGGGGCGCCGGCTATTCCTGCATTGCCGAGTTGCGTATGATCGAGACCATCGAGGCTGGCGCGCCGAAAACGCCATTCCTTCGCTTTGGCGACACTGTGCGCATCGAGATGAAGGACAAGGCCGGCCATTCGATCTTCGGCGCGATCGAGCAGAAGGTCGAGAAATACGAGAGCTAGGACAATGACAGGCACGTCTTTCTATATGCTGTGCGGTGTCTGGGCCCTGGTCATGCTGGCGATCTTCATCCACGCGATCCGGCTGAGCTATCGCATCGAGGCGCGCTCCCCCGACCTGACCAACCGCAGCGGCTTTCCGCGCAACGCGATGATGTTCCACACCGTCACCAACATGAACGTCGCGCGGGATCAGGAAACGCAAGCCATGCGGCGGCGCATGAACCGGCTTCTGCTGATCGTTCTCGCCGGATTTGCGCTTCTGTGGGCGGGCGTGTCCTTGGTCCAGTCAGTGGAGTGATCTAGCTTAATCGTTCCAAACGCGGGGGGACCCAAGATGCCTTACACCGCTACTTACCTTTGGTTCGTGGGAATTTGCAGCATCGTTACTGCCTGGCTTTTGATTTCGGCGATCCGGCTCTGCCGGCAGATCGAGGATCGATCTGAAAGACTGCGTAACTTCAGTAGCGTGGCGCGGCTGCCGAAGCTTGTTAACGTCGCTATAAATCGGGACGTTGCGAGCGATGTTGAAACGCAGGCGCTGCGCCGTGGTATGATCGCTCGTCTGCTAGCCATAGGTGCTATCGGTATCGCCGTGAATTTGGTTGCCTGGACTGGTGTGTGACGTGGACCTGCTCGACTATCTCCGCCGCATGGCGCGCAACAATCTCTGGTCGAACGACCGGCTCTATCGCGCTGTGCTGCAGCTTCAGCCCGGTGAATTCGAAGCCGAGCGAACCAGCTTCTTCCCTTCGATCAAGGCGACGCTCAACCACATCCTGGCGGTCGATCATCTCTATCTCGATTTTCTCGAAGAGGGTGGCGTTGGCGCCGCGGCCCATGACGATTTCGCGCCGTTCGATGAACCACAAGCGCTGTTTACCGCCCAAGCGGCGGCCGACCGGCGGCTGATCGCTTTTTGCGACCGTCTGTCGCCGGACGATCTCGAGCGGCGCGTCATCACCGACCGGCGCGAGGACGGAAAAATACCGGAGCGCATCGGTGACCTGCTCGCCCACCTCTTCATCCACGATATCCATCATCGCGGCCAGGTGCACGCAATGCTGTCCGGCACGTCGGTGAAGCCGCCGCAGCTCGACGAGTTCTTCCTCGACTATGATCTGAAGCTGCGGAAAGCGGAGGTCGAGCGGCTGAACCTGGAATGATCAAACCAAAGCAACGTCATAGGCTGAAAAATGCCGATCCGCAGTGACCAACGTCAGGCCTTCAATTTGAGCCTGCGCGATGAGCAGACGGTCGAAAGGATCGCGGTGATGGAGCGGCAAATGCTCAAGCCTCGCCGCGTGTAGTTCATTCACACTGAGGATCGGAATGCCGTTCGATCGCAAGATTTCCACTATGTTGCCTGTCAGCGTGACTTTGCCGAGCGATTTCTTGATGGCGATCTCTGCTACCGAGACGGCGCTGACGACCACATCCTCGCCCGCAAGAAAGATGTCGCGATGGTGGTCCGAAAGGCGTGAGTCTGCGTTGAGTACCCAAAGCAGAATATGAGTATCCACCAGATATTGGTGGCTCATTTAGTGTACTCGTCCCATTCGGGACCGAGTTCATCAAAATCATCCGATATCCGAATTTGGCCTTTCAGGGCCCCAAAAAGGCCCTTGCTCCCGCCAGCCCGGGCGGGCGCGCTCAAGGTCGCCACCACCTCTCCATGCCGCGTCAGATGGATCTCTTCGCCGGCCTGGGCGCGTTTCACCAACTCGGAGAGTTGGGCCTTTGCTTTTGCCATCGGAACATTCATGGTCAGACCTCTTATGACCAGAATTTAGGTCATAACTGATCAAATCACAAGGCACCCTCGGCCGAACTGGCTACGCCGCCTTGCCGTCCACCTTGATCACACCGCGCTTGATCTGGTCCTGCTCGATCGATTCGAACAAAGCGCGGAAATTGCCTTCGCCAAAACCTTCGTCGCCCTTCCTCTGGATGAATTCGAAGAAGATCGGGCCGATCACGGTTTTTGAAAAGATCTGCAGCAGGATCTTGGTCGTGCCGCCATCGACCACGCCTTCGCCATCGATCAGGATGCCGTGCTTTTTCATGCGCTCGATCGGCTCGTCATGGCCGTGCACGCGGGCATGGGACATATCATAATAGGTTTCCGGCGGACCGGGCATGAATTTTAGCCCGTTGGCGGCCAGCCTGTCGGTGGCGCCGTAGATCTCGTCCGTGCCGACGGCGATGTGCTGGATGCCTTCGCCATTATACTTCTTCAGATATTCGGCGATCTGGCTGGTCTCGTCCTTGGATTCGTTGAGCGGGATGCGGATCTTGCCGCAGGGCGAGGTGATGGCGCGGCTGACCAGCCCGGTGATCTTGCCGTCGATGTCGAAGAAATGGATCTGCTTGAAGCCGAACAGGTCGCGGTAGAAGTCCCACCATTTGTCCATGTTGCCGCGATAGACATTGTGGGTGAGGTGGTCGAGATAATAGAAGCCGACGCCTTCCGGCTTCGGGTCGCGCGCGCCCAGCCAGTTGAACTCGGCATCATAGGCCGAGCCCTTCTCGCCATAGACCTCGATGAAATAGAGCAGCGAACCGCCGATGCCGACGATTGCCGGCACGTCGAGCGCCTTGTCGGTGCCCTCATAGGGGGTGGCGCCTTTGGCAATGGCGTGGTCGAACGCATGCTTGGCATCGACCACTCGCCAGGCCATCGAGGCCGCGCAGGGGCCGTGCTTGTCGGCGAACTTCATTGCATGCGAGCCGGACTCGGCATTGACGACATAGTTGATGTCGCCCTGCCGCCAGACGGTGATTTTCTTTCTGCGGTGCTTGGCCACCGGCACGTAACCCATGCGGGTAAAAAGCTCGGCGAGCTTTTCCGGCTCAGAATGGGCGAACTCGACGAATTCGAAGCCGTCTGTGCCGGCGGGGTTGGCCTTGCTGATCTTTGCGGGCGGTGCATCGTGCGGGAAGGGACCCATGGCATTGTCCTCCAAAAAGCTTGGCGTGGCCGGAAAGGCCATTTCGGCGCTATTATAGCGCGGAGCAGCTGCATGGTGCTTGCATTCAAACGCTTGAAATGATCAGATTATGCGGGAATTGTGCATGATCGAAGGAAACTTTATGGATGACGCGCGCGTTGATCAGTTTGACCGCAAGATAATGGCTCTACTGCAGAGCGACGCGCGGCTGACTAACAACGATCTATCGGAACGGGTGAACCTGTCGGCGTCGCAATGTTCGCGCCGCCGCCAGAGGCTGGAGGAGGACGGCTATATCAGGGGCTACAGGGCTTTGCTCGACCGCGACAAGCTCGGCTTCTCGCTGGTCAACGTCATCTCGGTGACGCTTGCCACCCACAACCGCGACAATGCACAGCGGTTCGGCGAATTGGTGGCGCGGCTGCCGGAGGTGCAGGAGGCGCACGCGCTGACCGGCGAGATGGACTACATCCTGAAAGTGGTGACGCCGGACCTGAAGTCGCTGTCAGAATTCGTCAACGGCGTGCTTCTGCCGCACGAATCCGTGCAGCATGTGAAGACGGCGATCGTGCTCGAAACGCTGAAGGAAACCGGCGCGCTGCCGATTTAACCCTTCGATTGCTGGATCAGCCCATAAAGGTTGGTGCAGCGTGCGCCGGAACGGCAATAGGCGAAGATCGGGCCTTCGAGTTCGTCGAGCGCCTCGGCTTGATCCTCGACATTCTCATGCGTGATCTGGCCGCTGATGACCGGGATGTAGCGGAAAGCGAGCCCGGCGGCTTCGACCGCCGCCTTGACACTGTCCGCCGAAGGCTGGCCGGGCTGCTCGTCATCAGGTCTGTTGCAGATGACGCTCTTGAAGCCGGCGGCCTTGATGGCGGCGACTTCTTCGGGTTGGATCTGGCCGGAGACCGAATAGTCCTCGCTGATCTGACGATATTCCATGATGGCGTCCTCGCAATGTTCGATGCCTGCTGGCCAGGGGCGGAGTCTTGCCGCTCCCAGGCCTGGGCGGCAATCCGCGCAGAAAGAAATCCCTCTGCGCAGATAGACATTCTCATGCGGGAAATCCAGCCGGGCTACCTAAGGCGCCGTGCGTCCTTTGGATGCGCAAAGGACGCTGTAGCACTTTGTTGCCCGCACGTGCGCAAGCCCCACCGAGCGAACGGCGTCGACCGCTCAGCTTCCGAGGATCGCGCCTTTGATCTGGGCGATGTTGTTGTGCATCAGGTCGATATAGGTCGAGGCCGGGCCGTCGGGTTGCGACAGCGCGTCCGAATAGAGCGTGCCGCCCACCTTGATGCCGGTCTCGCTGGCGATCTGCTCGATCAGCCGTGCGTTGGTGATGTTCTCGATGAAGACTGCCGCCGCCTTATCCTGCTTCACCTGGCTGACCAGCTTGGCGACGTCGGCGGCTGAGGGCTCCGATTCGGTCGAGACCCCTTCGGGAGCCAGGAAAGTGAGGCCATAGGCCATCTCGAAATAGCCGAAGGCGTCATGCGAGGTGATGACGACGCGCTTCTCTTCCGGGATCGACTGGATTGCCGCCTTAACTTCGCCTTCGACCGCATCAAGCTTCGCTGTGTATGCGGCGGCATTGGCCTTGTAGCTGTCGCAACCCTCAGCGTCGGCCGTGCAGAAGGCATCGGCGATGTTCTTCACATAGATCTTGGCATTGGCGATCGACTGGAAGGCATGTGGATCGGTGTCTGCACCTTCAGCGGCGTCGGCATCGGCGAATTCGGGTTTGAAGTTGATCGGCGTGACGTCCTTGGTCAGAACGGCGATTGTCGCCTTGGTGGCGCTGGCGTCGACCAGGCGCTGCAGAAAGCCTTCGAAATGCAGGCCGTTGACCAGCACCACGTCCGCCCCAGCCATTGCCACCGCGTCCGCCGGGCTCGGCTCGTAGACATGGGCATCGCCATCCGGCCCGACGATGGTGGTCAGATTGATGCGGTCGCCGCCGACATTTTTGGCGAAATCGGCGATGATGGTGAAGCTGGCGACCACTTTCAATGGCTCCGCGAGAGCCGCCGATGCGCCAAAGGCGGTTAATGTTATAACGCTCATTGCCAAAGCGGCGCGGATCGATTTCAGCATGGACGGGTCTCCTTCGTTGGGATCAGGCGGTTCTGTGGCGGTGATGGATGATACGGGCGCGCAGGATGCCGCGCGTGCCGAACAGGATCGAGGCGAAATAGACGACGCCTGCAGACAGGATGATCGCCGGGCCGGAAGGCAGCGACACGTGATAGGACAGAAGCAGCCCGGCGACGCAGGAGGCAAAGCCGATCAGCACCGCCAGCGCGCACATCGGCTCGACGCGCATGGTCCAGAAGCGGGCGGCGGCTGCAGGCAGCATCATCAGCCCGACCGACAGCAAAGTGCCGAGCGCCTGGAAGCCGCCGACAAGATTGAGCACGACGAGGCCGAGGAAGATGAAATGCACCGGGCTGCCCAGCCGGCTGACTGAGCGCAGGAACAGTGGATCGAGGCATTCGGCGACCAGTGCCCGCCAGAAGATGGCGAGGCTGACCAGCGTGACCACGACGATGCCGCCGATCAGTGTCAGCGCTTCATTGTTGAGTGCCAGAACGGTTCCGAACAGCACATGCATGAGATCGACGCTGGAGCCGCGGATCGACACCATCAGCACGCCGATAGCCAGAGAAATCAGGTAGAAGGCCGCCATCGAGGCGTCCTCGCGCTGGATGGTGAAGCGCGAGACGGCGCCGGCGCCGAGTGCGACGATGATGCCGGCGATCAGGCCGCCGATGGTCATCGGCAGGATCTCCAGACCATAGAACAGGAAACCGGCCGCAGCGCCCGGCAGGATAGCGTGGGCCATGGCGTCGCCGGAAAGGCTCATGCGCCGCAGCATCAGGAACACACCGACCGGGCAGGCGCCGAGCGACAGCATCAGCGACCCGAAAAGCGCGCGCTGCATAAAGGCGAAGTCGGCGAACGGAGCGATGAGAAGACCGTAGAGCGTCTCCATCATGCCGCCCTCGGCCCGGAACCGTGATGATGGTGGTGCCCGTGGTCGTGCCCAGGGTCGTGAACGTGACCACCGTGCTTGTGGTCGTCGGGCTCGCACCAGGGCGCGTTCTCCTCCCAGGCCTCGTGGAAGCGGCGCGCGCGCAACAGGTTTTCCGGCCGCAGCGTTTCCTTGGTCTCGCCCCAGGCGATCGGCTGGCGTGCCAGCAGCAGCGTCTCGGGGAAATTCTGCCGCACCAGATCCAGATCGTGGACGACGACCATGATGGTGCGCTCCTCGCCATGCCAGCGCTTGATCATCGCGATCAGATCGCCGACCGTCTTGGTGTCGACGGCGTTGAACGGCTCGTCCAGCAGGATGAGGTCGGCATCCTGCAGCAGAACGCGGGCAAACAGCGTGCGCTGTAGCTGGCCGCCCGACAGCGTGTCGATCGGGCGCTTCTCGAAGCCACCGAGGCCGACGGCCATGAGCGCCTGGCTGACCGAATCGCGATCTTCCTTGGTATGGCGGCCGAGCAGCCCGCGCCGTGGCCACAGCCCGAGCGAAACCAGGTCGACAACCCTGGCCGGAAAGGAGCGGTCGAGTTCCGACTGCTGCGGCAGATAGGCGGCGCGCACGCCGGGCGCGCGGACAACCGTGCCGGCCATCGGCTTCAACACGCCGACGATACCCTTCATCAGGGTCGACTTGCCCGAGCCATTGGCGCCGACGACGGCGGTCAGCGATCCCCGGCGGATCGTGCCGTCGAGATGATGGATCGCCGGATGGCTGTTGTAGCCCAGCGTCAGGTCGCGGAAGGTCAGGCAGGTTTTGGTCATGTGACGATCCGTGGGGGCACGACTGGTACGGCGGCGGCGATTGGATATGTGATGTTATTACATTAGTCAACAAGTCAATCGGGCGGAATTGCGGCGACCGAGGCAATTTGCCCTGTGCTCTTTGGCGGTTGGCTCAAGAGGATTCGCTCGTGCAACCTTGCCCCCGGCGGACCGCGACTCTAAAGAGGCGCGACCCACAAAGGAAGGAAACGTCCCATGAGCATTCGTCGCATCGATGTAGGCCCGCGCATGAGCCAGATCGTCATCCACGGCAACACCGTCTATCTGGCCGGTCAGGTCGGCCAGCCGGGCGGAAACGTCGGCGCCCAGACACGTGACATTCTGGCGGCCATCGACGAATTGCTGGCCAAGGCCGGCACCGACAAGACCAAGATCCTGCAGGCGATCATCTGGCTGGCCGACATGAGCACGTTCGCCGAGATGAACGCGGAATGGGACAAGTGGGTGCCGCAGGGCCACACCCCGGCCCGCGCTACCGGCGAGGCCAAGCTTGCCGGACCGGAATATCTGGTCGAGATCATTGTTACCGCTGCGATTTGAGGCAGAGCGCTTTACCCTCCCCCTTGAGGGGAGGGTCGGCGAGTAGTCGGAGCGAAGCGTAGATTGCGAGACGGGGTGGGGTCGGTGGGTTGCACCGACCCCACCCCGCGTCACAAAGTGCCGCCATGCGGCATTTGCTCCGCGACCCTCCCCTCGAGGGGGAAGCTAGCCCTGCGAGGGCGTGAACCGTGCGACCAGCGCGTGGCTCTCGGCCGCATAGGTGAACCGGACATGGGTGACTGGGTGCTCGGCGCTCCATGTCCGTCGCTCGACCACCAGGCACGGCGCACCGGGCTCGATGTCGAGCGCGGCCGCAATGTGCCTGTCGGCGGCGACTGCGCGAATACGGTGCTCGGCGGCACTCCACGGCACGCGGGCAATCAGCCACGGCCCGGGCGCGATGGCATGAAATTCCTCGTCGGCGGCCTCGGCCACGGCGGCCAGGTTGATCAGCCGCTGTTCGTGGGCGAACGGCCGCTTGCCGGCGAAATGCCGGCATTCCAGCGCCAGCACTGGTCCGGCGGAAGCGAGCTCCAGCAACGCGCGATCCTCCGTAGTGCTGCGCCTTCTATGTCGCGCCACACGCTCGTAACGATAGGGCAGACCAAGCGCCTCGACCTCGATCCTGATATCGTGGATTTCCAGTACCGCGGCTTGTGACTGCGGCCGCCGGACAAAGCTGCCGGAGCGGCGACGGCGCTCGATCAGCCCGGCCTTGGCAAGCTGCGACAGCGCCTTGTTGACCGTCATGCGCGAACATTTGTACTCGGCCGTCAGCTCGTGCTCGAACGGAATGCGGTGGCCGGGCGCCCAGGCGCCGGACAGGATCCGTTCGCTGATGTCGGACAGGATGCGCTGATGCAGCGAGACAGACTCGCCAACGTCCACATCCACTGCCTCGATTGTGCTCATGCCGAAAGCGCCGTCATCACCTTGCGAAAACGCTCGGCAATGGCATCGCGCCTTGCATGCCTGCCGCCGCTGACCAGTTTCTTGCCATGCACCCAGGCGCAATCGACCTTGGCGCCGTTGGCGAAGATCCAGGCGTCGAGCAGCGCATCGCCCGTCTTGCCGGCCAGCGAAGGGTGCTTGCCATCGAGCGAGACGAAATCGGCTGAGGCACCAGCGGCGATCCGCGAGGGGCCAGCACCAAGGGCGGCACTGCCGCCGTCGAGCGCTGCATCGAACAGCGCGCGGCCGGTCGAGCCGCCGGCGACCGCAAGCACATTGCGGGCGTGATGGGCGAGGCGCTGCGAGTATTCAAGCTGTCGCAATTCGTCCGGCAGGCCGATCAGCACGTTGGAATCGGAGCCGATGCCGAAGCGGCCGCCATGTCGTTTGAATAAGGGTGCTGCAAAGGTGCCATCGCCGAGATTGGCCTCGGTGATTGGGCAGAGACCGGCGATTGCCCCGCTTTTCGCCATGCCAATCGTTTCCGCATCGGTCATGTGGGTGGCATGGATCAGGCACCAGCGCTCATCGACCTTGGTGTTGGCGAGCAGCCATTCGACCGGTCGCGCCCCCGACCAGGCAAGGCAGTCCTCGACCTCCTTCACTTGCTCGGCGATATGGATGTGGATCGGTCCGCCGGGCACCATTGCCGCGATGTTTTCCAATTCTTCCGGTGTCACGGCGCGCAGACTGTGTGGTGCGACGCCAACGACGCCTTGATTCAAGGCGCGAACGGATTCGCGGCATTTCTCAACAAGCCGCGAGAACCGATTCACATCGTTGATGAATCGCCGCTGGCCTTCATCCGGCGTAGCGCCGCCGAAAGAGGAATGCGCATAGAACACCGGCAGCAGCGTCAGCCCAATGCCGGTGTCAGCAGCAGCGGAAGTGATGCGTTCGGCCATTTCGGCGATGTTGGCATAGGGCTGGCCGTCACGATCGTGGTGGAGATAGTGAAACTCGCCGACGCGCGAAAAGCCGGCCTCCAGCATCTCGACATAGAGCTGCGCGGCGACCGCCTCGACCTGATCCGGCGTCATCGACAGCGCGAAACGATACATCACCTCGCGCCAGCTCCAGAAACTGTCGGCTGAAGGGCCACGCAGCTCGGCAAGGCCGGCCATGCCGCGCTGAAAGGCGTGGCTATGCAGGTTCGGCATGCCTGGCAGCAGGATGGCATGGCGTTCGTCGCCGGGCCGAGATGTGGTGTTCGGCTCGACCGTGGCGATGCGGCCATCACTGACGATGATCCGGGCATTGGAATGCCAGCCGTCGGGCAGAAGCACCTGTTCTGCAAAGATTGCCGTCACGTTTTTCTCCAAAATCCCATTTGGCAGTATGATCATAGCACTTGCAGCGCCTTTCAATATGTATATACATAATCGCCATCGATTGAAACGGAAAAGATCATGGCTGGAGAGAGCAAAAGCCGGGCAGGGGAGGTTCGCCTCTGGCGCAATGCGCGTCTGGCGACCATGGTTGAAAGTGCTACCGGACTGGGCATCGTCGAACACGGCGCGATCGCAGCACGCGATGGCCTGATCGTCTATGCCGGCCCGGAGGCCGACATGCCGGCAGCACTTTTCCAAGACGCCGAGATTGTCGATTGCGAAGGCCGCTGGATCACGCCCGGCCTGATCGATTGCCACACCCATCTGGTCCATGCCGGCAACCGCGCCAACGAATTCGAGATGCGTCTGGCCGGCGCCACATATGAAGAGGTCGCCAAGGCAGGCGGCGGCATCGTCTCGTCGGTCAGGGCGCTGCGCGCTGCCAGGGAGGACGAGCTGGTCGCCCAGTCGCTGCCGCGCCTCGATGCGCTGATCGCCGAAGGCGTCACCACCATCGAGATCAAATCGGGCTATGGCCTCGATCTCGAAAACGAGAAGAAATCGCTGCGCGCCGCGCGGCTCCTGGGCGAACATCGTCCGGTAACGGTGAGGACGAGCTTCCTCGGCGCCCATGCCCTGCCGCCCGAAGCGAAAGGCGACAAGGAAGCTTTTATCGATCTGGTCGCAAAGGAGATTTTGCCGGCGGTCGCTGCTGAGGGCTTTGCCGATGCCGTCGACGGCTTTTGCGAAGGCATCGCCTTTTCGCCCGAGCAGATTTCTCGCGTGTTCGACGCGGCGAAAGCAGCAGGCCTGCCGGTCAAGCTCCATGCCGACCAGCTGTCCAATCTGCACGGCGCCGAACTCGCGGCACGCTATGGCGCCCTGTCGGCCGACCACCTCGAATACACCGACGACGCGGGTGCGGCGGCGATGGCGAAGGTAGGAACCGTGGCGACGATCCTGCCCGGCGCCTATTATTTCATACGTGAGACCAAAAAGCCGCCGATCGGTCTGTTTCGCCAGCACGGCGTCAGGATGGCGGTCGCCACCGATTGCAATCCCGGCACCTCGCCGCTGACTTCGCTGCTGCTGACCATGAACATGGCGGCGACTTTATTTGGCCTGACCGTCGACGAATGCCTGGCCGGTGTCACCCGTGAGGCCGCCCGCGCGCTCGGACTTCTCGGACAAACCGGTACGCTGGAGGTCGGAAAATCGGCCGACCTGGCGATCTGGGATATTGGGCGCCCGGCCGAGCTCGTCTACCGCATGGGCTTCAACCCGCTGCATGCCCGCATCTGGAGAGGACAATGAGCCAACTCAAACTCAAGCCGGGCAACACAACCCTGGCCGACTGGCGCGAAATCTATCGTGGCGCCGTGCCGAAGCTAGACGCTGCCTGCCGACCGAAGATCAAGGCCAGCGCCGAAGCGGTGGCGCGCATTGTTGCCAGGGGTGAGCCGGTGTATGGCATCAACACCGGTTTCGGCAAATTGGCCAGCGTCCGCATTCCCGCCGCCGACCTCGAGACCCTTCAGCGCAACATCGTGCTGTCGCATGCCGCCGGTGTCGGCGAGCCGATGCCGGTTGCTGTTTGCCGGCTGATGATGGCGCTGAAGCTGGCCAGCCTGGCGCAGGGTGCCTCGGGCGTGCGGCCGCAGACTGTCGAACTGTTGGAAGCGATGCTGGCCAACGACGTCATCCCGGTGGTGCCGGCGCAAGGCTCCGTCGGCGCCTCCGGCGATCTCGCGCCGCTGTCGCACATGACGGCTGTCATGATCGGCGTCGGCGAGTGTTTCACCCCGCATGGCCGCTTCCCGGCCAAGGTCGCTTTCGTCTCGCACGGACTGGAGCCGGTGACACTCGGCGCCAAGGAAGGCCTGGCGCTGCTCAACGGCACGCAGTTCTCGACTGCCTATGCGCTGGCCGCCCTGTTCGATGCCGAAGTTCTCTATCAATCGGCGCTGGTTGCCGGCGCGCTGTCGACCGATGCTGCGAAAGGCTCCGACGCCCCATTCGATCCACGCATCCATCTCTTGAGAAAGCATCCTGGCCAGATCGAGACGGCAGAAGCGCTGCGCAACCTGATGGCCGGCAGCGCCATCCGTGAGTCGCACCGGCTCGGCGACGAGCGCGTGCAAGATCCGTATTGCCTGCGCTGCCAACCGCAGGTGATGGGCGCGGCGCTCAGCGTCCTGCGCCAGGCCGCCGAGACGCTGGGCACCGAGGCTAACGGCGTCACCGACAATCCGCTGATCTTCGCCGAGGACGACACAGCGCTATCCGGCGGCAATTTCCACGCCGAGCCGGTGGCCTTCGCCGCCGACATGATCGCGCTCGCCGTCTGCGAGATCGGCTCACTGTCGGAGCGGCGCATCGCCATGCTAGTCGATCCGGCACTGTCGGGCATGCCGGCCTTCCTGACGCCGAAGCCCGGCTTGAATTCCGGCTTCATGATCCCGCAGGTGACGGCGGCAGCACTCGTCTCGGAAAACAAGCAGAAGGCCTATCCGGCTAGCGTCGATTCGATCCCGACCTCGGCCAACCAGGAAGACCACGTCTCGATGGCAGCACACGGCGCGCGCCGGCTGATCGGCATGGTCGAGAATGCGACGGCCGTCATCGGCATCGAATTGCTGGCCGCCGCGCAAGGTTGCGATTTTCATGCACCGCTGGCGTCGAGCGCAGCACTCGAGGCAGTGCGCAGGCTGGTCAGGGCTGAGGTGCCGCATCTCGACAATGACCGGCATTTTCACCCCGACATGGAAAAGGCCATCGCCATGGTGCGCAGCGGCGCGGCAGTGAAGGCGGCGGGCAAGGTGGCGCTGCCGGGAATTGCGTCATGAGAGCGCACACCTCGATAGGTCGCGATCCTTCGCGCCCCTCTCTGTCCTGCCGGACATCTCCCCCACTTGGGGGGAGATCGGATGTCACACCGGCTTTCGCCAATCGCCAAGGTTGCAGGGTTGAGCGGGGCGCCAAAGCTGCCAATCTCCCCCCAAGTGGGGGAGATGTCCGGCAGGACAGAGGGGGGCGCCGTAGAACTCCAACCCGCGGAGATCTCTCATGACGTCATCCTCCTGGCTCACAGTCACTCAGGGCACGGCACCCCTGCTGGTCTCGATCCCGCACACCGGCATCGATCTCGCCGGTCTTGAGAACCGGCTGGTGTCGCCCTGGCTCGGCCGCCGCGACGCCGACTGGTGGATCGACAAGCTCTATGATTTCGCCGAAAGCCTCGGCGCGACGGTGGTGCACACGGCGATCTCGCGCACCGTCATCGACGTCAATCGCGACCCGTCGGGCGCCTCACTCTATCCCGGCAAGGCGACGACAGGTCTCTGCCCGACCGAGACCTTCGATGGCGATCCGCTCTATCGCGCCGGGGAAGAGCCGGGACCATCGGAGGTCGATGAGCGCCGCGAAAAATACTTTGTGCCTTACCATGCCGCCTTGCAGGCCGAGATCGACAGGCTGCGCGCCTTGCACCAGAAGATCGTCCTCTATGACTGCCACTCGATCCGCTCGGTGCTGCCACGCCTGTTCGAGGGAACGCTGCCGGTGTTCAATCTCGGCACCAATGACGGCAAAAGCGCCGACCCGGCCTTGCAGGCAATGGTCGGCCAGATCCTAGCCGAAACCGGGGAGACCTTTGTCATCAACGGCCGCTTCAAGGGCGGCTGGCTCACACGCCATTTCGGCCAGCCGCAAAACGGAGTTCATGCGTTGCAGATGGAACTGTCCAACCGCGGCTATATGCGCGAGCCCGAAGGCAAGGGTGCGCCGGACAATTGGCCGGTATCCTACGATGCCGATTTTGCCGCGCCGATCCGCGTCACGCTGAAAAAGATCCTCGAAAACGCGATTGTCTGGGCACACGGCTGAACGCGCAACGCCGCATCTCATTCGAAAGGGACTGACGCCATGACCGATCCTCGCCACAACATCCGCGAAGTCCGCAGCCCGCGCGGCAGCGAGCTCAACGCCCGCTCATGGCTGACGGAAGCGCCGTTGCGCATGCTGATGAACAATCTCGATCCCGACGTCGCCGAAAACCCCAACGAACTGGTCGTCTATGGAGGCATTGGCCGGGCGGCGCGCACCTGGAACGATTTCGATCGCATCGTCGCCTCTCTGAAGACGCTTGGAGATGACGAGACGCTCCTGGTGCAGTCCGGCAAGCCGGTCGGCGTGTTTCGGACGCACACCGATGCGCCTCGCGTGCTGATCGCCAATTCGAACCTCGTGCCGCACTGGGCGACATGGGAGAAATTCAACGAGCTCGATAAGAAAGGCCTGATGATGTACGGCCAGATGACGGCCGGCTCGTGGATCTACATCGGCACGCAAGGCATCGTGCAGGGCACCTATGAGACCTTCGTCGAGGCCGGCCGCCAGCATTATGGCGGCAATCTTAGGGGCAAATGGATCCTGACCGGCGGCCTCGGCGGCATGGGCGGCGCCCAGCCGCTGGCCGCGGTCATGGCAGGCGCTTGCTGCCTGGCGATCGAATGCGATCCCGACCGCATCGATTTCAGGCTGCGCACCCGCTATGTCGACGAACGCGCCGACACGCTCGACGAGGCGCTGGAAAAGATCGAGCGCTGGACCAGGGCCGGCGAGGCGAAATCAGTCGGCCTGGTCGGCAACACCGCCGACATCGTGCCGGAACTGGTGCGGCGCGGCGTGCGCCCCGACTTGGTCACCGACCAGACGTCGGCGCATGATCCGCTCAACGGCTATCTGCCCAAGGGCTGGTCGCTCGCTGAATGGCGCGAGAAGCGCACCAGCGACCCGAAGGCGGTCGAAAAGGCAGCGCGCGCGTCGATGCGCGAGCATGTCGAGGCGATGGTGGCGTTCTGGAACGCCGGCGTGCCGACGCTCGACTATGGCAACAACATCCGTCAGGTGGCGAAGGAGGAAGGGCTCGAGAACGCTTTTGCTTTCCCGGGTTTCGTGCCGGCCTACATCCGACCGCTGTTTTGCCGCGGCATCGGCCCGTTCCGCTGGGCAGCCCTCTCAGGCGATCCCGAGGACATCTACAAGACCGATGCCAAGGTCCGCGAGCTGACACCTGGCAACACCCATCTGCACAACTGGCTCGACATGGCGCGCGAGCGCATCGCGTTCCAGGGTCTGCCGGCGCGCATCTGCTGGGTCGGTCTCGGCGACCGCCACCGGCTCGGCCTCGCCTTCAACGAGATGGTGGCGAAGGGCGAGCTCAAGGCGCCGGTGGTCATTGGCCGCGATCATCTCGATTCCGGCTCGGTTGCCTCGCCGAACCGCGAGACGGAATCGATGAAGGATGGCTCGGACGCCGTATCCGACTGGCCGCTGCTCAATGCGTTGCTCAACACCGCCTCCGGCGCAACCTGGGTGTCGCTGCATCATGGCGGCGGCGTCGGCATGGGCTTTTCGCAACATGCCGGCATGGTCATCGTCGCCGACGGCACACGCGAAGCGGCCAAACGCCTTGAGCGCGTGTTGTGGAACGACCCGGCGACCGGCGTCATGCGCCACGCCGATGCCGGCTATGACGTCGCCATCGACTGCGCCAGGGAGCACCAACTTAACCTGCCAGGCATCCTCGGCTGAGCCGCGCCTTGCGCATCCTCCGAGCAGCCGAATACCGGTCTATGCCCTGGAAGAACGGCGGCGGGGTGACGACGGAGATCGCCGTCTCGCCCGCAGGTGCTGCGCTCGATGATTTCGACTGGCGCGTCTCAATGGCGCGCGTCGAAAGCGGCGGGCCATTCTCCGCGTTTGCCGGAGTGGACCGAACCTTGGCCGTGCTGGAAGGTGAGGGGATTATCCTTGATATCGCCGGTCGCCCGGCGGCCACGGTGACCAAGGTTTCCGCCCCGCTTTCCTTTCCGGCCGATGTACCGACGCAAGCGGCGCTGATCGCCGGCCCGATCACCGATCTCAACGTCATGACGCGGCGCGGACGGATGACCCACACTGTCGAGCGCGTGGTGATTTCGGCCCCGACGGACATCCACTCAGCGGCCGATGCGACCCTCATCCTGTGTTTTGACGGCGAGATCACAATGGCCGGCGCGGCGCCTGTCCGCATCGGACCGCGCGACACGCTGTTGCTCAGTCCGGACGCCCTGAAACGGCGCCTGGAGCCTGCCCGAACGGCGACGCTGTTCGTGATCCGCATCGATCGCGTTGTTGCAAACGATTAACGCCTGTTTCGAAACATGATCGCAGCACCGGCGAAATATACCGTAAGCTCAAGTCCACATCACGAAAAAGCCCGAATCCTTCCGTCGATCAAGTCCCGACGGGAGCGAAGGGGTGAACGTCTGAAAGTTGTGGTGCGAAAACAAACTTTCGGCCCGTGTTTCGATGCAACCAATTGCATTTGAATCGGTTTTAGGGACATTGCCGTGGCGGTGACGCCGCTATGCGTCCCCCATACGGAATTTTCAATGAATATCCAGACGAACCCCACCCAAATGGAAAAGACGAGCGCGAGCTTCCCGGCCATCACCGAAGAGCCGATACGCTCCAATTTCCTGCCGGAAGAGCGCCTGCGCACGCTGGGTACAAGCCTCGCCGAGGGTGACGTCAAGGATCTGTTCGGCCTGGAGCCGTTCGATTTCCAGCCACGCGTCCGCGACAGCGCCAGCAAGATCCTCGAAGTCTACCGCTCGACCAATGCCGCGCAGGCGAGGGGCGAGACGATCACGCCGGCGGCGCAATGGTTGCTCGACAACAACTATCTGGTCGAGGAAACCATCTTCCAGGTCAAACGCGACCTGCCGCGCCGTTTCTATCGGCAGTTGCCGACCCTGAAGCTGTCCGACGGCGCCAGCGTGCCGCGCGCCCTTGCGCTGGCCTGGACGTACGTCGCCCATTCGGACAGTTCCGTCTCGGCGACCATGTTCAAGGCGATCGTCGAAGGCTTTCAGTCCGTCGAGCCGCTGAAAATCGGCGAACTCTGGGCGCTGCCATCGCTGCTGCGCTTCGTTCTGATCGAAAATCTTCGCCGGATCGCGGTCCGGGTCAATCGTACCCGGCAGATGCGCCAGATTGCCAACGAGGTTGCCGATCGCGTGCTGGCGATCGACGACAACGCCGACCGT
The DNA here is from genome assembly GCF_003997275.1 of Mesorhizobium sp. M6A.T.Ce.TU.002.03.1.1. Classification (NCBI taxonomy): domain Bacteria; kingdom Pseudomonadati; phylum Pseudomonadota; class Alphaproteobacteria; order Hyphomicrobiales; family Phyllobacteriaceae; genus Mesorhizobium; species Mesorhizobium sp. M6A.T.Ce.TU.002.03.1.1. The sequence continues at coordinate 13,367 of NZ_RZTI01000018.1, read as the reverse complement.
CAGGCGATCCTGTCGAACTACGTAGCCCATGCGCAGGACACCACCTTCGCCACCCAACTGCTCTACCGCCTGCGCGACGGGTCGCAGAATGCCGGCAGGGCGCTGGAATGGCTGGAGGGCGAGCTTGAAGAGTCCGGCTCCGATGCCGAGGAAATCATCATCAGCGAGCATCGCACGCTGTCTGGTGGCAATGTAACCACCGGTAACATCATCCGCGGCCTCAGACTCATCAACGATATCGACTGGACGGTTTGGTTCGAAGGCGTCAGCCGCATCGACACCTTGCTGCGCGAGCGCACCGATTTCGCCGCGCTCGATTTCTTCTCGCGCGACCAGTACCGGACCGCGATCGAGGAATTGGCGCGCCGCTCCGATCGTTCCGAATTCCGCGTCGCCGAAAAGGCGATCGAACTTGCCGGCCACGCCGCTGTCGCCGATACTTCCGGCACCGGTCCGACCGCTCACACCGACGTCGGGTTCTTCCTGGTCGGCCCGCGCCGGCTGGAACTGGAAAAGGCGATCGGCTATCGGCCGACCGTCAGCGTCACGACCAAACGGGCGTTCCGCAAAACCGGATGGTTGGGCATTGTCGTGCCGGTGTTCGCGCTGACCGTCCTGCTTCTGCTCGTCTCCGGCAATGCCCTTGCCAATCTCGGCCTGTCCGTGCCGTCGATCGCCTTGATGCTGGCGCTGTTTGCCGTGCCGGCCAGCGAAGGCGCGCTTGCCTTCTTCAACACTGTCGTATCGTTGTTCCTCAAGCCGACGCGCCTCGTCGGCTACGACTACAGACGCGGCATGCCGCCCGAGGCGCGCACGCTGGTGGTGGTGCCGTCGCTGATCGGCTCGCGCGACGACGTCGAGGAAAACATCCGCAACATCGAAGTGCATCACCTGGCCAACACGGCGGACGAAATCCATTTCGCTCTGCTTTCTGACTGGCCGGACTCGAAGACCGAAATCGATGCCGCGGATATTGAGATCCTCCAATATGCTCGCGACGAGATCGCGCGGTTGAACGCCCGCTATCCCAGCGAAGGCGCGCCGCGTTTCTACGTCCTGCACCGCCGGCGGCTCTACAATGAATCCCAGGGCGCCTGGATGGGCTGGGAACGCAAGCGCGGCAAGCTGCACGAACTGAATCTTCTGCTGCGCGGTGACAGCGACACCACCTTCCTGCCGCTGGATGTGCCGTTGCCGGAAAACGTCATCCATGTGATGACGTTGGACGCCGACACACGCACCACCCGCGATGCCGTCGCCAGTTTGGTTGGCAAGCTTTGCCATCCGCTCAACCGCCCGCATTTCGATGTCACAAAGCGCCTTGTCACCGCCGGCTACACCATCCTGCAGCCGCGCATCACCGCATCATTGACCAGCGGCGACGACGCATCCTTCTTCCAGCGGGTCTTTTCCGCCAATCGCGGCCTCGATCCTTACGTCTTTGCCGTCTCGGACATCTACCAGGATGTCTTCGGCGACGGCTCCTTCACCGGCAAGGGCCTCTATCATGTCGACGCCTTCGAAGCGGCGCTGAAGGGCCGCATCGACGAAAACACCATCCTCAGCCACGATCTGCTCGAAGGGGCATTGGCCCGCGCGGCGCTGGTCACGGACGTCGAACTGGTCGAGGACTATCCGACCCGCTATTCGGTCGACGCATCGCGCCACCATCGTTGGGCACGCGGCGACTGGCAGCTTCTGGGCTTTCTTCTTGATCCGCGCTCTGGCGTGCCGGCGCTGTCGCGCTGGAAGATGGTCGACAATCTGCGCCGCTCGCTGACGCCGATCTTCTGGGTGATGGCGGCGATCGCCGGCTGGACGCTGCTGCCCTTCACACAGGCCGCGCAATGGCAGGCGCTGCTGATCCTCACATTGTTCATGGCGCCAACGTTCGACATCATCCACGCCATCCTGCCGAAAAGCGGCGACCAGACACCGCGCGGCCATTTCTCGGCACTGGCACGCGATGTTGTCTTCGGCACCGCCCTGGTGGCTCTGAAGATCGTGCTGATGGCGCATCTGGCCTGGATGATGGGCGACGCTATCATTCGCACGCTCTACCGCTTGTTCGTCAGTCGGCAGAACCTGCTCGAATGGCGCACGGCCTCGCAGGCGCACAAGAACGGCGACAATGATCTCGGCTCCTACTACGGCATGATGTATGGCGCGGTGATTATCGGCGTCGTCGGCCTTGCAATTCCCGTTCTGGCCGATTCCACCGGAGCTTTCGTCGCTTTCTTCTTCGCGCTGTTCTGGATCGGCTCGCCGGCCTTCGCCTTCTGGATCAGCCGCTCGGCCGAAACCGAGGATCGCTTGCGCATATCGGCGGCCGACATCCATGCGCTGCGCACGGTCGCGCGGCGCACATGGCACTATTTCGAGACTTTCGTGACGGCCGAGCATCACAATCTGCCGCCCGACAATTTCCAGGAAAGTCCGGCGCCCGTCGTTGCGCCCCGCACCTCGCCGACCAATATCGGGGTTTATCTCCTGTCGGTGATTTCGGCGCGCGATTTCGGCTGGATAAGCCTGTCCGACGCCACCACCCGCATCGACGCCACGATGTCGACCATCGAGAGCATGCCGCGTGAACGCGGCCATCTCTTCAACTGGTATGACACGACGACGCTGAAGCCGCTCTATCCGCTCTACATTTCCGCCGTCGATAGCGGCAATCTCGCCGGCCATCTGGTGGCGGTGGCAGCAGCCTGCGCCGAATGGGCGGAAGCGCCTGCGGTCCACCTTCAGGGCGATTTCGAAGGCATCCTCGATACGGTGACGATCCTCGACGAAAGCCTGGCGGAGTTGCCTGACGACCGCCGTCAGTTGCGGCCGTTGCGCCAACGGCTCGCCGATCGCCTCGACGGCATGCGGCGGGCGGTCGAATCGATCAAGGCACAGCCCGAGATGGCATCGATCCGCACCATCAACCTGGCCGTTCTGGCCGGCGAGATCCGCAAGCTCGCCATCGCCATCCATACCGAGGCCGCATCGACACAGAGCGACACCATCGCCGACTGGGCGGCAAGGCTGGAAGCCACCTGCGAGGCGCATGTTCATGACGCGCATAGCGACGACAATGCCGTCGAAGCCTTGCGGGCCAAGCTTCTTTCGTTGCGCGAGCGCACGCGCCGCTTCGCCTTCGAGATGGATTTCTCCTTCCTCATGCGGAAGGAACGCAAGCTCCTGTCGATCGGCTACCGGGTCGAGGAGCATCAGCTCGACGAAAGCTGCTACGACCTCCTGGCTTCCGAGGCGCGGCTGACCAGCCTGTTCGCCATCGCCAAGGGCGATCTGCCGACCGAGCACTGGTTCCACCTCGGCCGGCCGATCGTCGAGATCGGGTTCAAGGGCGCGCTGATGTCCTGGTCCGGCTCGATGTTCGAGTATCTGATGCCGCCGCTGGTGATGAAGGAGCCGCAAGGCTCGATCCTCAACCAGACCAGCAAGCTTATCATCAAGCGCCAGATCCAGTACGGCCGCTCGAAGAACGTGCCCTGGGGGATTTCGGAAGCGGCCTACAACGCCCGCGACCGCGAGCTGACTTACCAGTACACCAATTTCGGCGTGCCTGGGCTCGGCCTGAAGCGAGGTCTTGGCCAGAACACGGTGATTGCGCCTTATGCGACCGTGCTGGCGGCGCAGTTCACCCCGCGTGAATCGGTGCAGAACCTGGCCAGGCTGAGGCAGCTCGGCGCCCTTGGCCGGCACGGCTTCTACGATGCGGTCGATTTCACGCCGCAGCGCGTGCCGGAGGGCACCGATCATGTCGTCGTGCTGAACTACATGGCCCACCATTCCGGCATGTCGATCGCCGCCGTTGCCGACGCCATCTTCGAAGGACGCCTGCGCGATCGCTTCCACAGCGATCCGGTGATCGAGTCGGCCGAGTTGCTGCTGCAGGAAAGGGCGCCGCGCGACATCCCGACCGCCACCGTCAGGACCGAGGCCGACGAACGGTCGAAGGACGAAACGGAAGTCGAGAGCCCCGATACGCGCATCGTGCTCAACCCGCTCAAGGCGCTGCGTTCGACCAGTGTCATGTCCAATGGCCGCTACTCGGTCATGGTCACCGCGACCGGCTCTGGCTATAGCCGCTGGGGCGAGCTTGCGATCACGCGCTGGCAGCCGGACCCGACCGAGGATCGGCTTGGCTCTTATATCTTCCTGCGCGACGCCGGCACCGGCGACTGGTGGTCGGCCACCGCCGAGCCGAAGCGTGCCACCGGCGAAGAGGTGCAGACGCTTTTTTCGGATGACAAGGCGAGCTTTGTCAAATCGGTGGGATCACTGCGTTCGGAGGTCGAATGCATCGTCATCTCGGAAGGAAACGGCGAAGGCCGGCGGGTGACGCTTTACAATGACGGCCCGGTCGACCGGCATATCGAGGTGACCTCCTTTGCCGAACTGGTGCTGGGCTCAGAGGCATCCGATAACGCGCATCCGGCCTTCTCGAAAATGTTCGTGGAAACCGAGATCGCTGCGAATAACGGGGCGATCTTCGCCACAAGACGCAAGCGGGAAACGGACGAGCCTGACGTCACCCTGGCGCATTTCGTTACCGACCCGTCTGGGTCGACGCGCGACGCCGAGGCCGAAACCGACCGGCGCGCCTTCATCGGCCGCGGCCGCACCATTGTCGAGGCTGCCGCCTTCGATCCCGGCGCCAAGCTTGGCGGCCATTCTGGCTTCACGCTGGATCCAGTCGCAGCGCTTCGCCGACAGGTGCGCGTGCCGGCCAACAAGAAGATCTCGCTGACCTTCTGGACTGCCGTTGGCGCCAACCGCGCCGAACTCGAAGACGCCATTGCGCGGCTCGATCATCCGGAAGCCTTCGCCCGCCAGGCGATGCTCGCCTGGACCCGCTCGCAGGTGCAGACCCGTCATCTCGGTCTCAGCCTTGCCGATGCCGCCAATGTGCAGAATCTGGCGCGCTATCTGATCTATCCTGATCCGTTCCTGCGCCTTCCGGCCGAATCGATCGCTTCCGGGCTCGGTAAGCAGTCCGGCCTGTGGCCGACCAGCATATCCGGCGATTTTCCGATTTTCCTGGTCAGGATCGGCGATGTCGCCGACCTCGAGATCGTCGCCCAGGCGCTCCGCTTCCAGGAATATATGCGCGCCCGCGGCATGATGATCGACTTTGTCGTCGTCAACGAGCAGGCTTCATCCTACGTCCAGGACCTGCAACGGGCGGTCGAGACGCTGTGCGAAAACAGCCGCCTGCGCGGCAAGGAGCTTGGACCCCGCCAGCACATCTTCGCGGTGCGCCGCGACCTGATGGACGAGACGACCTACAAGACGCTGCTCGCCGTCGCCCGCGTCGTCCTGCACACGCGCAACGGCACCATCTTCGATCAAATCGAGCGCGCCGAGGCCGCTGCGCTGCAAGCGCGGGACGCCTTGCAACCAGCGGATGCAGCAGCGCTTCGTGAACCGTCTTCGCCGGCCCCGCAGGCGTTGGCTGCCCAAGCCTCGATCGAAGGCAGTGCCGACGGCAGCGGGCTCAGCCAGTGGAACGGTTTTGGCGGCTTCGAGGGCGACGGACGCCACTATGTCGTGCGCCTTGCAGGGCGGCTCACGACGCCGCAGCCCTGGATCAACGTCATTTCCAACACCTCGTTCGGTTTCCATGTTTCGGCTGAAGGCGCTGCCTTCACCTGGAGCCGAAACAGCCGCGATTATCAACTGACGCCGTGGGCGAACGACCCGGTCACCAACCGGCCCGGCGAGGGCATCTATATTTACGATCATGCCAGCGGCCGGGCGTTCTCGCCGTTGGCCGCCGTGGTGCGCGATCCTGCCATGACCTACGAAACATGGCACGGGCAGGGTTTTTCGACCTTCCGTTCGACGCGCGGGCCGCTGTCGATGGATCTTACCCATGTGGTCGATCCTGTCGATCCGGTGAAAATCTCCCGATTGCGAATCCAGAATTCCGGTTCGGTGCCGGCGCGCCTGCGCGTCTATGCCTATGCGGAATGGGTCCTTGGCAGCCATCGTTCGCGCACGGCGGCGACCATCGTTCCGTCCAGGGATGCTGAGACCGGCGCGTTGCTGGCGCAAAATCCCTACGGACTCGACTTCAGCGAGCGGGTCGCCTTCCTGGCCGCCGACAGCGCGGCTCATTCGGTGACGGCCGACCGCGGTGAGTTCATCGGCCGGCACGGCACCAGCGAACTTCCGCATGCCGTGCTCAACGGCGCCAGCCTATCGGGCCGCGTCGAGGCCGGCGATGATCCTTGTGCTGCAATTGCACGCGACATCGACATCCCTGCCGGCGGCGACGTGACGCTGCTCTGGCTGCTCGGCGATGCAGCTTCTGCCGAGGAAGCCAGCGCCCTGGTGCAGCGCCATAGCAGCAAAGATTTCGATCAGCGGCTGGCTGACAATGAACGCACGTGGCGAGGGTTTCTCGACACCATCCAGGTCGAGACGCCGGACAAGGCGCTCGACGCCATGGTCAACCACTGGCTGCCCTATCAGAGCCTTGCCTGCCGCATCCGCGCCCGCTCCGCCTTTTACCAGGCGAGCGGCGCCTTTGGCTTCCGTGATCAGTTGCAGGACACGCTGGCCCTGCTTGTCCATGATCCGAAACTGGCGCGCGACCAGATACTCAACGCGGCGCGGCGGCAATTCCCCGAAGGCGATGTGCAGCACTGGTGGCTGCCGCGCACCGAGGCAGGCGTCCGCACTATGATTTCCGACGACGTGGTCTGGCTCGCCCATGCCACGGCACGCTACTTGCTGGTGACCGGCGACACCGCGATCCTCAGGGAACAATTGCCCTTCATCGACGGGCCGCCGCTGGAAGAAGGCGAGCATGATGCCTTCTTCACCCCGGAGATCTCGAAGAAGACCGCTTCACTCTATGATCATTGCGCGCGTGCACTCGACCTTGCCATCAAGCGCAGCAGCCCCGCCGGACTGCCGCTGATCCTCGGTGGCGACTGGAACGACGGCATGAACCGTGTCGGCGAGCACGGCAAGGGCGAGAGCGTCTGGCTGGGCTGGTTCCTGCTGAAGACGCTGGGCGACTTTGCGCCTGTCGCCAAGTCGGAAGGCGACACCAAGCGCGCGCAAGCCTGGACAAAACACGCCGACGTGCTGAAGCGAGCGCTGGAAAGCACGGCCTGGGATGGTGAATGGTATCGTCGCGGCAGCTTCGACGACGGCACGCCGCTGGGGTCGCGCGGCTCACAGGAGTGCAAGATCGACTCGATTGCCCAGTCGTGGAGTGTGCTGTCGGGCGAGGGCGATCCAGCGCGGTCGACGACGGCGATGCAGCAGGCGATGAAGATGCTTGTCGACGACGAGCTCAAGATCGTCAAGCTTTTCACCCCGCCCTTCTCCAAGACGGAAAGGGACCCGGGCTACATCAAGAGCTACCCGCCGGGTGTCCGTGAAAACGGTGGCCAGTACACCCATGCGGCGTCATGGTTCGTCATTGCGCTCGCCGAAATGGGGCGCACCGACGATGCCTACCGTTGTTTCTCGATGCTCAACCCGGTCAACCACGCGCTCGACGAGGCCGCTGCCGAGCACTACCGCGTCGAGCCTTACGTGGTCGCCGCCGATGTCTATGCCGGGCAAGGCAAGGGCGGCCGCGGCGGCTGGACCTGGTATACCGGCTCGGCCGGCTGGCTTTATCGCGCGGCGGTCGAAGGCATCCTCGGCATTGAGCGCAGGGGAGCGCGCATCCAGTTCAAGCCGAAACTCCCCAGCCATTGGGATGGTTATGCGGCAACCCTCAAGGTGCTTGGGGCCGAGCTCAGGGTTCGCGTTGTCCGTGACGCCAAGGTCAAAGCCATCTCTCTTGAGATAGATGGTAAAAAGACGAAGGCTTCGTCTTTCGAACCGAAAGCCGGCGACAAGGCCGAAGTGGTCGTCAGGATACCGGCGTAGTTTCAAGGATTTGGAGCGTCTTTACACATCTTGGGGACGCGCGTTGTTTAAGGATGTTCTAGCAATTCTACCGCGCGTCAGCTTTCCGAAAAGCCGATGCAGGCTTTAGAAACTCATACATAACCATTTGCTGATTAAAATTGCGGCAGTGCTTGCAGCCTGCCATGATTTTGCCGTAAGGCTGACATTTTACCTTTTTTCTCAAACTGTTAGGTGATCACGACAGATTTCGCAGCGTCGCCATCTTTTGTTCGCGAATTGGGAACTGAAGGGGTACACGAGCATTGTTTCGCGACACGTCAACGGGTACGAGTCAGAAAATGATGCAGTGCACAATAACAATTTGCCGGAGTAGCTGAAGTGTCCCTTCTGCAAATCTACTGGAGAGCGCTCGGTTATCTCGCTGCCGACAGGAAACGCGTGGCGTTTATCTGCGGGGCGAACATCGCGCTTGCCATTATCGCCATCCTTGAGCCGATCATGTTCGGACGGGTGATCGATGCTATTTCGGACGGCGGCTCGGTCTTTTCGACGCTCGGCGTGTGGGCCGGTATCGGCGTCTTCAACGTCGTCGCCTTCGTTCTGGTGGCGCGCGGCGCGGACCGCTTTGCCCATGCACGGCGCAGCGAGGTCCTTTGCCAGTCATTCGAGCGCGTGATCACCATGCCGCTTGCTTGGCATCATCAGCGCGGCACCTCCAATTCCCTGCATACGCTTCTGCGCGCGGTCGAGACCTTGTTCAGCCTCTGGCTCGAGTTCATGAGGCAGCATTTGTCCACTGTTGTCGCGCTGGTTCTGCTGGTGCCGACGGCGATCAGCATGGATATTCGCATGTCGATGGTCCTGCTGGCGCTGGGTGCGCTCTACGTCGGAATCGGGCGGCTGGTGATGCGTCGTACCAAGGAAGGCCAAGCGTCCGTGGAGCGGCACTTTCACAAGGTGTTCGCGCATGTGAGCGACTCGGTCAGCAATGTCGCCGTGCTGCAGAGCTACAATCGCATCGGCCACGAGACCGACGCCTTGAAGCGTTATGTCAAGAATCTGCTTGATGCCCAATATCCGGTGCTTGACTGGTGGGCATTGGCCAACGCCCTGCATCGCCTGTCGTCGACCATTTCGATGATGGTCGTGCTGTTGATCGGCTCCTATCTGGTCATGCATGGCCAATTGCGTATCGGTGACGTCATCGCCTTTACCGGCTTTGCCACGCTGCTGATTGCCCGGCTCGACCAGATGTCGGCCTTCGCCAATCAGATTTCGGAAGCCAGGGCCAAGCTCGAGGAATTTTACCGCCTCGAGGACTCGGCGGCCGACGCCGCCGAGCCGGACGGGTTGCGTGACCTCGGCAACGTCACGGGTCATGTGCGTTTTAAAAACGTCAGCTTCGAATTCGCCAATTCGGGCCAGGGCGTGAACGACGTATCGTTCGAAGTTCTCGCCGGCCAGACCGTGGCCATCGTCGGTCCGACGGGCGCAGGCAAGACCACGCTCATAAATCTTTTGCAGCGCGTCTTTGCGCCGTCCAGCGGCCGCATCCTGATCGATGGCATCGACACCCGCACGGTGACCCGCAAGTCGCTGCGCCACTCGATCGCCACGGTGTTCCAGGATGCGGGCCTGCTCAACCGCTCGATCGAGGACAATATCCGCGTCGGGCGCGCCGAGGCGACCTATGATGAGGTCCACGCTGCCGCCAATGCCGCAGCCGCGCAGGATTTCATCCTGTCGAAGAGCAATGGCTATGACACGGTCGTCGGCGAACGCGGCGGACAGCTTTCGGGCGGCGAGCGCCAGCGTATCGCGATCGCGCGCGCCGTGCTGAAGGATTCGCCCATCCTGGTGCTCGACGAAGCGACCAGCGCGCTCGATGTCGAGACGGAAGACCGCGTCAAGGAAGCGATTGACGAATTGCGGCGCGGCCGCACCACCTTCATCATCGCCCACCGCCTGACCACCGTTCGCGATGCCGATCTGGTCGTGTTCATGGACAAGGGCAAGGTGGTCGAAATGGGTGGGTTTGCCGAATTGTCGATGCGCAATGGCCGCTTCGCCAGCCTGCTGCGCGCCGGCGGCTTGCTCAACGACGAGGAAGTCCGCCGCCTCAGCCGCACCATCACGGACGAGGCCGCCTGAGTTCTTTCCCTTCTCCCACCTGTGGGAGAAGGGAAAGCCCGCCTGCGACACCACCGCTCGATTGCCCCAAACGCGTCGCCGGTTTATGTAAAGCCGCATGAGTGACCTGACTTCACGCCTCAGCGGCTGGATGGATTTCGCCAACCCGACGCGCTTTGTCGGTTTGGCCGACAGGGTAGTGCCATGGCTGGCGACCATCGCCACACTCCTCCTGACCGCCGGACTCTATATGAGCTTCGCGGCGCCGGAGGATTTCCAGCAAGGCATCACCGTGCGCATCATGTATATCCATGTGCCCTTCGCCTGGCTGGCCATGATGTGTTTCACGCTGATGGCGGTTTCCGCGTTGGGCACGCTGGTATGGCGCCATCCGCTGGCCGATGTCGCGCTGAAGTCGGCGGCACCCATCGGCGCCGTCTTTACAGCGCTCGCGCTGATCACCGGTTCGATCTGGGGCAAGCCGATGTGGGGCACCTGGTGGGTGTGGGATGCGCGGCTGACCTCGGTCTTCGTGCTGTTTCTGATGTATCTCGGCATCATCGCGCTGACGCGGGCACTCGACGATGCGGCGCGCGCCGCCTGGGCCGCCGCAATCATCACCCTGGTCGGCTTCATCAACATCCCGATCATCAAATTCTCGGTCGACTGGTGGAACACGCTGCATCAGCCGGCTTCGGTGTTCCGGCTCGGCGGGCCGACCATCGATCCCAGCCTGTTGCGGCCGTTGCTGGTGATGGCTCTGGGCTTTACCGTGCTGTTCTTCGCGCTGCATCTGATGGCGATGCGCACGGAAATCCGACGTCGCCGTGTCATTTCCATGCGCCGCGTTGCGGCCCGGCAGGCCGATAAACACCATTAGAGGCGCCTGACTTGGCCGTCATTTCACTCTAATTCGCCGACAACCACGTGTCTGCCGTCAACATTGTCTGTGACTGGCCGAAGTAGGCATGTTGCAATGCTGCAACAGCGATCTCTATAACTTCGATCCCACCCCGTTTTCACTGTTGACAGCTAAGCCATGCACCGGAAGTGATGCATTATATTTGCCTGTTAATTGTCGTGGGGGATTTTGTCGATGAAAGTGCGTCTGCTTGCCGGTGTCTCCGCAATAGCCTTGACGCTTGGCTGGAACTCAGCCAATGCCGCCGACGCGGCGGTCGAAGTTCCGGCGGCCCAGGATCTCTGGTATGTCACACTGTTTGGTGGCGCCAGCTTTCCGAATGACGTGAAAACGCATTCCGACACCTACAACAATGACTTTTCGATGGACTTCGACACCGGCTTCGTGATCGGCGGCGTCGTCGGTAAGCGGCTCAACGATGTGTTCCGCGTCGAAGGCGAACTGTCCTATGCGCGATACAAGGCGAGTACGTATGACGAGGGTATCTTTCACGGGTATCCGGCTGACGGCGATTTGTCCGCCACCTATCTGCTCGCTAACGTCTGGGCCGACGTTGCTCATTTTGGAGATGCCAAGCTCTATGTCGGCGGCGGCATCGGCGCCGCCTATGTGACCGCCGACACAACCTGGGGCGGTCACGAATATGGATACGGATCTGGTGGGTGGGGTTTTGCCGGCCAGGTGGGAGCCGGCGTCACTTACGCGCTGGCGCAGAATATCGACCTCGATTTCGGCTACAGGTTCAAGGCCGTCTCCGCCGTCGACTTCGATTCCTCCCGCGAAGGCGATGCTGTATTCTCGGACGGGAAGTTGAATTCCCACAATCTGCAGCTCGGCGTTACATTCAAATTCTGATTGCTTCGAATTCTTGCTGAAGGCTGACTGCCGTTGCAGGCGATTGGGGGTGAAGCATGCCGCTCTTGCCACGCCGGCAGCCTGTCGGTCTACCGGCCATGGTCCAGGACTTTCTCCCGGCCGCCGGCGAGTCGGCGCCGGAGACGTTGCAGCGCGGTATCGACCTGCAGCGCCGTAAGCGCTTTCGCGAAGCCGAGTTCTGCTATCAGACCGTGCTTCGCCGGCAGCCCAAAAATGCCATGGCGCTCAATCTGATGGGTACGCTGGCGATCGAGGCCCAACGAATTGAGACGGCCATCGACTTTATGAAGCGTGCGGTCAAGCTCGAACCGGGCAACGCCATTTTCCGCAACAATCTCGGCAACGCCTACAACCTGGTCGGCAACATCGAGCAGGCGCGCAAACAGCTGAAAAAAGCGATCGAGCTCGACGGGCGGCTTGTCGAGGCCTTATGCAATCTCGGCAAATCCTACCGGAGCCAGCTCGAGGGCGACATCGCCGAGGGTTTCTATCGCCGTGCACTGGCGGTCGACGGCCAGTCGCTGACAGCGCTTGTCGGCATGGGCGAGTTGCTCACCGACATGGGCCGGCAAGCCGAGGCGGTCGAATGCTTTGGCCGCGCCATCGCCATCGACAAGGCGAATGTCGAGGCGCTGTCCGGGCTGGCGCTCGCGCGTCGGGCCGTCAAGGGCGATCCAGCTCTGGCTTTGGTGCGGGGCCGCCTCGAACTGTCGATGACCACCGATCGCGAGCGGGTTATCCTGCATCACGCCGCCGGAAAAATCCTCAACGACCAGCGCGAGTATCGCCTGGCTATCCACCATTTCGCCCGGGCCAAGGCAATCTCCGGCAATGATTTCGACATTGCCCTGCACACGCGGCTCTATGACAGTTTCATCGAGACTTTCGACGCCGGTTTTTTCGAAGCGCGGCCAAAATTCGGCAATCCGTCCGAACGGCCGGTCTTCATTGTCGGTATGCCACGTTCAGGAACGACGTTGACCGAGCAAATATGCGCCAGCCATCACGATATCCATGGTGCCGGTGAACTGCCGACCATCCGTTCATTGGCCGGCGAACTTGGATTCGACCAGCTTGATCCGGCGATTTTCGCCAAGGCCATGGCGGCGCTCACACCGGCGAAGGCGAGGGAGCTTGGCTCGAAATATCTCGACCATCTCAACAAGCGCAACGGCAAGGCGGCGTGTGTCGTCGACAAGATGCCGCATAATTTCGAGCTGCTGGCTTTCATCAGCCTGATTTTGCCGAATGCCCGCATCGTCCACTGCAGGCGTGACCCGATGGACAATTGCACGTCCTGTTTCATGCACAATTTCTCCGATACCCACGGCTACAATGCCGATCTGACCAAGCTTGGGCAGTATTACCGGCAATATGATCGCCTGATGCGCCATTGGGCCAAGGTCGTGCCGCTTGCCATCCACGACATGCCCTACGAAAAAACGGTGGCTGATTTCGAGACCCAAGCCCGCGGATTGATCGGATTCCTTGCCGTCGAATGGGACGATGCGTGTCTTCGTTTCCACGAAACCGAGCGCACGGTGCGCACGCC
>NZ_RZTI01000189.1:0-8541 GCF_003997275.1 Mesorhizobium sp. M6A.T.Ce.TU.002.03.1.1 | reverse complement strand
TCGCACTCCTGCGCGCTTCGCTGAGCATCAAGGCGACCGGCGCCAACTCCGACCAGACCGCGGGCATCGCCATCGTGCGTCGCGCGCTGCAGGCTCCGGCCCGCCAGATCGCGGCCAACGCCGGTGCGGAAGCATCGATCGTTGCCGGCAAGATCCTCGAGAATAAGGGCCCGACGTTCGGCTTCAATGCCCAGACCGGCGAATATGGCGACATGATCGCCATGGGTATCGTCGATCCGGTCAAGGTCGTGCGCACGGCTCTCCAGGATGCGGCCTCGGTCGCCGGCCTGCTGGTCACCACCGAAGCCATGATCGCGGAGGCTCCGAAGAAGGAGTCGGCTGGCGGCGGCATGCCAGGCGGCATGGGCGGCGGCGGCATGGGCGGCATGGGCGGCATGGATTTCTAATCCACGTATCCATCAGCCTTCAGATACGGAAAGGGCGGCCGAGAGGTCGCCCTTTTTGTTGCCATCGGCCGATTATTTCGCCGGAGCGCCCCCCGGCTCAGATGCTACCGTCAATGCGCTGCGACAGCGACCTTCTTGGCCGGCAACGCACTTTCCACCAGCGCGGCGACCTCATCGGCCACCGCCAGCACCGGGGCACGGTCGCGGGTGGCACGCGCGATCACCATCAGCCCTTCCAGCGATGATTCGACAAGCAGCGCCAGAGCGTGGGCGCGGCGCTCGGGCACCCCTGCCCTGACGAAGGCCGCCTGCAGCAAGCCTATCCATTGCTCGAAGGCCGACCGGCATAGTTCGGCCAGCTCCGGCACGTCGGTCGGAGAGTCCAGCACCACAGGCGCGATCGGACAGCCAAGCGTGAACTGGTTGTCCTCCAGCATCCGCGCGACGGACTGATAGATATGGTGGACGGCCACCGCCGGGTCTTTTTCGGCGGCCAGCTCTTCGCCAAGCTTTTGCGTGACCTTTTCGACGCTGTCGCGCGTCACCTCGATGACCAGTTGGTCCTTGCCGCCCGGAAAATGAAAATAGAGCGATCCTCTTGGCGCAGCGGAGGCGCTCAAAATGTCGTTGAGCGAGGTGCCGTGATAGCCGCGCTGCCTCAGCAGCAGCGCCGTCGCCTCGATCATGCGTGTGCGGGTATCGTTCGCCATGTCAACCTCTGTCAGGAGTGAGCATTATAGGCCTTGCCCCGAATATGACAATCGGTCTATATATTATGTAGATCGGTCTATATACAAAATGGAATATTCAAGAGGAGAAAAAGAATGACCATCCGTGAAGCAGAAGCCCAATGGCAAGGGTCGTTGAAAGAAGGTTCGGGCCGGCTTCGGCTCGGCAGCGGCGTCTTCGAAGGTGCCTATTCCTTCCCGTCGCGCTTCGAGAACGGTCCCGGCACGAACCCCGAGGAACTGATCGCGGCGGCGCATGCCGGCTGCTTTTCGATGGCGCTGAGCGCCATAGCCGGCAGCGGCGGCCATGTCCCCGCACGGATCCACACCGTCGCCAAGGTGCACCTCGGCATGAGCAAGGCGGGACCGACGATCATCCGCATCGATCTTGAAACGGAAGCCGAAATCCCGGGCCTCGCGCCCGAAGAATTCCAGCGCCTTGCTCAATCCGCGAAAGCGACATGCCTGGTCTCCCGCGCCCTGGCTGGTGTGGCTGACATCACGCTCAAGGCCGACTTGGTCACGGCCGCGGAGAAATGAAATCAGGAGATACTGAGATGAAACAGGATAGCATCATGGTTGTCCATCCAGACGACCAATCCAGACAGACGGCCGAGATCATGCGGCGCTACAACGACGTGTTCCAGCTTCATGATCCATCGACACTCCCGGGCCTGGTCGCAGAGGACTGCGTCATCGAAAATACCGTGCCGGCGCCGGACGGCGCCCGCCATGCCGGCCGGGAGGCGTGCGTGCGGCTGTGGTCGGCGATAGGCAGCGAACCCGGCACCCGCTTCGACATCGAGGAGACCTTCGTCGCCGGTGAACGGGCGACAATCCGCTGGCGTTACTGGCGTGCCGACGGCAACTCCATCCGTGGCGTCAATCTGATGCGCGTAGCGGACGGGCTGATCGTCGAGGCGATGGGTTATGTGAAGGGATAGGTTTGGCGCTGCCCCTCATTGCCCTGCCGGGCATTTCTCCCCGTATAGTGACGGGGAGAAAGCTGCCTTCGCGAAAGATTTCGCCAATCTCAAGCGTTGAAGGAGGATGCCAGGTTGCGGCCAGCCCCCTTCTCCCCGTCCTAGACGGGGAGAAGATGCCGGCAAGGCAGATGAGGGGCGGCGCCAGCTTCGACGACTGCCCGCGATCCTTACTGTCTACCGGTCCGTCAGTGCCAGTTTTGCGCCGAGCGCGACGAAGGCGCCGGCGAAGGTGCGGCGCATCCAGGTCAGCACCATCGGCCGCGACACGACATGGCTGCGGATCGAGGCGGCGAAGATGCCGTAGCCGACGAAGACGACGAAGGTCAAAAGCATGAAGACGGTGCTGAGCTCCAGCATCTTCGACAGCGCATGCGGTTCGGTGGTGCTGACGAACTGCGGCAGGAAGGCGAAGAAGAAGATCGACAGCTTCGGGTTGAGGATGTTGATGAGGATGCCCGAGGTGATCACCTTGCCGACCGAGCGCGGCGCGACATCCTGCCCGACGTTCAAGCTGCCGCTCTCCTTCAGCGTGTTCCACGCCATATAAAGCAGGTAGGCGACGCCCAGATATTTGATCGTCTCAAAGGCGAGTGCGCTGGTGTGCAGCAGCGCCGCCAGCCCGGTGATGGCGGCCGCCATATGCGGAATGATGCCGAGCGTGCAACCGAAAGCAGCGATGATGCTGGCGCGCGCGCCACGCGAAAGCCCGGCGCTCAGCGTATAGAGAACGCCGGTGCCGGGCGAAGCCACGACAATCAGCGACGTCAACAAGAATTCGATGCTCACGGATGGTCTCCCGGCGTTATCCCTGCCGCCGGCAGCGTAACCAGGCAAACGCGCGGGCACAAGTCAGCCTGGGGACCGTTAGTGCCTCATTTCGAATTTCGGCTCACGACCCTTCTTTGCCCTTCCCATTCAGATGACCCTCGGCAAGTCTGTGACCCGAATGAGACGTTCCCGGTAGGCCCTGATGACGCCAAGATGGATATTGATGTACAAAGGTTCGAGGTAATCGAGAATCCACCAACAAGGTGTCCCTCAACTTTCGTGATTTGACGCTCAATTCGCTATGTCCAAGTGAACCAATAGCCGCTCCATCCGAAAGCACCCTGCATGGCGTGTATTTGCCTAATTACCACCGGCGGTACAATCGCTTCGCGGCGCATCGAGGCCGAGGATCACGTCGTAGCAACCGTCGCCGGCGAGAAACTTCGAGGTGCGATCCAAGACGTCCCTCCCGGCGTCGACATTAAAGTTGACGACTTCATGAATATCGTCAGCTGCGCGATGACGTTGCCAATGGCGTTTGCTCTAGCTCAGCGGATCAACATTCACCTTGCTGAAGACGATTGCATCGGTGTCGTGGTCACCCACGGTACCGATACGATGGAGGAAAGCGCCTATCTCGCGGATTTGCTTCTGGTGAATGAAAAGCCCGTGGTGTTTACCGGCGCACAGCGCAGCGCTGATGATTCCGCCGCCGATGGACCGCGGAACGTCACTGATGCCGTCAGGCTTGCGGCGTCGCCACTGGCGGCAGGTCTCGGCGCGGTTGTGCTCCTGGAACAACACTTCCACGCCGCGCGTGATGTCACGAAGGCCCATACCTCCCGCGTCGATGCGTTTGTTTCGCGAAACCACGGCAAGCTAGGGGAAATCGATGGGACCGCCGTAAGCGTATCGCGCCGCCCTATCCTTCGGAAAACATTTGCAGCGAACACCATCGAACCACGAGTCGACCTCATAAGCATGGTGCTTGGCTCTGATGACCGCTTGATCCGCCTTGCGGCGGCAAGCGGCTCACGAGCGATTGTGCTCGAAGGCTTCGGCAGAGGAAACGCGACCCCTGCCGTCGCAGTGGCTGTTGCAGACATTATCGCCGATGGCGTTCCGGTGTTCGTGGCGTCGCGATGTGGCGAAGGCCGCGTCTCGCCGATTTATGGCAATGGCGGAGGCAAGGATCTCGAGAAGGCGGGGGCAGTCTTTGCCGGCGATCTCACCGGACCCAAGCTGCGGATTCTGGTGTCGGTACTGTTGGGGATGGGAATGACGCTAGAGGAAATGCGCCCGGAGCTTGTTGCTTTAGGTGGGTGAGCTTCCGGCAGAGGCTCTTCCCTTATCATCGGACCGAGGGGAAACGCGCAGTGCAGCTCATAGACAGTCCGTAGGCAGTTGTCAGATCGGTGCGATCGTCGATCGCCGGACTTAGAATTCTTGATATCGGTTGCGGTGCTGGCAACTTCGCAAGGCAGCTTGTTGCCGAGGGAGCCGACGTGAGCGGCATCGATCCGGCGGCGGATGCGATTCGGGAAGCGGCGGCGGCGGTTCCGCAGGTAAGCTTCGTCAAAGGTGTGGCGGAGGCGTTGCCTTTCGACGACGCGGCTTTCGACATTGCCGTTATGGTCAATGCACTCCATCATGTTCCCGAAACGGCGATGCAGGCAGCGCTAGGTGAAGCGGCCCGCATCATCAAGCCAAATGGCGTCCTGATCATCGTCGAACCGTTGGCGACCGGCAATTTCTTCGCCGCCCTGCGGCTGATTGAAGACGAAACCATTGTCCGGCAAGCGGCCCAACTCGCGATCGAAACAGCCATATTATCGGGCGTGCTGGCGCGGATGGCTACATTACAATACGTTCGTCGGGAGGTCTTTCGAACCGTGAGAGGCTTTTTGGATCGCGTCGTGGCTGTTGATCCGTCGCGGCGAGAAGTCGTTGAGCACGACGAATCTGGCAGCACCGCTGCTGTGCTTGCAGCGGCGCAACGCGATAGCGAAGGTACGCTTATCTTCGACCAACCGATCAAGGCGGATATTCTCGGACCCGCCTAAATCGTGTCGTCGTGATTTTGCCCCTACCTGAGGGCCGTTATTACAGCGTCGGTAGCCCATGGCCGCGACGCGCCATCAGACAATCGTCGCCACCGGGCATGCAGGCGCGGCAGACGTCCGGTCGGACCTCGTAGATGCCACAGGCGGTCGACTTGCCGACCTCGCCGGAAAGTGCCGAGCAGCGCACGCCGTCGCAGCGCATGCCGGCTTCGTCGGCGGCCACATATTTCTGCGGGATCCGGTCGAGCTGTGCGTCATCCTCGGTCGAAAAGCGGGGCCATTCGGCCGAATAGGAACAGCAGGCGCCGCAGCTCTGGCAGTCGAAGAGAGGAGCGGCGCTCTCCTCCAGAGACGAAAAGTCCCCGGCGCTCGCCAAGGCAAGCAGCCCTGACGCAACGGGATCGGCGTTTCGCGGCAAGGGCGCTATTTCTTCTTCCTGGTCTTGCGCGACGCGACATCCGCCGGCGACTTGAACAGATCGGTCGCGGCCTCGGCGGTGACGTCGGCTTTCGGCGCGGCGGCCGGCTTGGCCGGCTTGGCGGCAGCGGTTGCTGCCGGCTGATCCTTGGCGGAGAATTTTATGGCCATATCAATCCTCGTCGGAGAAACGCGATGATGGCGCATTCGGGTTGCGAAGGCGGCCGATCAGCGCCGAGACCGCCGTGATGTTCATTTCTTCGGGCGACCAGTTTCTGGCCTCCTCGATGTGCCGGGGCGCCAGCTCGCGATGCGTGCTGCCGCTATAGGCGGCATCCTGATGGGTGACGCGCTCGTGGGTCTTGGCATTTTCGCGGACATATTCGATCAAATAGTTCGGGCATTCGGAGCGGCCACGCACGCCGAGCCTGACCTGGGCATCGCCATGGGCGCGCCTGCAGCGCTCGAGCTTTTCGAGCACGCGGCGGACATATTCGACCGGCTTGTCGAGTTCTCCCACGACATCGGCGATGGTCGAATCGGCGGCGATCGCCTTTTGCGGGACGCGCTTGGTGGCCATCAGCGTTTGCCCACGCGCTTCGGCGAGGCGGGGAGCGCGGCGGCCGCAGCCATCTCGTCGGCTTCCTTTTCCAGGCGCAATTCGCGCAGCCGCGCGGTCTTGGCTTCCCGGGCCTGGCTGACAGCATCCTGTTCGGAAATGATGCGGTTGAGCGACATGGACTGGGTCTGGGTCTTGCTGAAGATGGATTCGGCCTGGTCGCGGGATTTCTTTGAAGTGGCGGTCAAGGTCTTTCTCCCGGTTCGGAGCGTAATGCCGAAAAATGGCGAGACCGGTCTTTCGACCAGGACCACGCACAAAGCAATACGGCAGTCGGATTCAAATTGCTGGAGCACCCTTAACACGTTCAAGCGAACGCGCGGTGCTCTTTTCGAACTTTTGAAGCGCCCCAAACGCAAAAGGCCAGGCATTGCCTGACCTTCCGCTGAAGCGCCGCGCGTCCTTTTGGACGCGCTGACACTTTTTCATCTGCGCATGATCCTTCGGAAACGATGTCTCCGGGGTCACGCGCTGGAATCCGCCATTCACCGGTGCCGGTACATCCGTGGTCACCGGCGAGGCTGAATTCCGTTTTAGGCCGCCTTCAACTGATCGGCGGACATCTTGCCCGACTTGTTGTCGCGGACCATCTCATAGCCGAGCTTCTGGCCCTCGACGATGTCGCGCATTCCGGCGCGCTCTACGGCCGAGATGTGGACAAAAACGTCGGCGGAGCCGTCGTCAGGTTGAATAAAACCAAAACCCTTGGTGGCGTTGAACCATTTAACTGTGCCTGTGCTCATAACGAACCCTTTCCGTGGCAAATATTCATTCGCCGTCATGCGAATGCACAACAACGTTTGTCTCGATTTTGATGGGGGAAGTTCGTCAAAGGCGCGCCTGAGCACGCGGATAACAAAAGTCAGTCAAACAAATATCGACGAATTTCTTATAGACTTCTTTTGACGCTGTGTCAATTTTTGCTTTCGCCGCCCGGCGGACCGATCGCCGCCAGCTTGGATTAAGCAAGGATTCGATGGCGGATTTGGCGCCGAAACCGCTCGAGCGTCAGCTGTCGAAAAAAATCGCACCATGCCGGGAACCATTTCGGCATCCATGCATTTTGGGTATCGTCAGCAGTTCACGAGAGCAATCTCAGGAAAGGCTGACACAAAGGACGCCTCCCGTGCAATAAAACGCGCGAGGGGCGTTCTTTTATGGCGAGCGGCAATCGCCGCTTAGCGCCGGCGAGCCGGACGGCTCCGGCCATCGCGGACCCGTGGCCTCGGAACCGAAAAACCAGCCGCCCGTTTGCCCAGGACAAAGGCAAATTAAACCCCAGGAGATGCGGCCATGGTGAACAAGGATCAGGTTGCGGGCCTAGCCAAGCAGATCAAAGGCTCCGTGAAGAAAGCCGCCGGCAAGGCCACCGGCAACAGGCGCGTCCAGGCTGAAGGCTCGGCCGACAAAATCGCCGGCAAATTGCAGAAGGCCTATGGCGACGTGAAGGACAGGGTCAGAAAGGCGCTCTGATCGCTGCGCTGCCGTTTTCAACAGCGATGAGGAAGCGGCTTAAGAGCGGTTCAGCTTTTGATAGAAGCGCCGAACCGCTCTAAGTGTTTGCTTTTACGCAATTCCGGACGGAAAACCGCTACGCACTTTTCCTGGAATTGCTTTAGGCGGTTTGCTGTCTGCTTCAGTTGCCGCCGTTAGAAGTTCAGGCTCTTCGAGAAAGCGTTGGTGAAGGCGACCTCGCCATGATCGCCGATGGCTTCACCAAGCACCACGTCCATGCTGTCGCTGGTCACCCGCGCCAGCGCGAAGCCGCCCATATAGGCGGCCTTCGGCTTGAACAGATCGACCCCGTCGCGGCGGTAGATCATCGGCACCTCGTGCTGGTGACCGTGCAAGATAGCGACGACATTGTAGCCCTTCAGCGCCGCCAGCAGCGCCTGCCGGTCCGCTTCGCTCCACCAATGCGGCGGGCCAGGACCGTCATCGTCGAAGGTTCCTTTGGCGGCATCCCATCGTTCGATCGAAAAAACATCCCAGCCATAGTGTTGGAAGAGGATGACGGGGCGGCCATCCGCCGCATAGGTCGCCAGATCCTGCTTCAGCCATGGCAGGCTGGAGAGCGCGCCGTGGCCGGTGTCGCCGGCGAAGCGGTGCGTCTGAATGAGATGCAGGCCACCCCAGTCCCAGGAATAGCAGTCGGTATCGACATCGTAGTCGGTCGCCGGCACCGGCGGCTTGAAGAACACGCCCGGGCGGTGGTTGACCTCGACATAGTCGCGCAATTCGCGCCGATACCAGTCGACATGCTGCGGCGGGCCGTTCTGGTCGAGATCATGGTTGCCGAGCCCGACATAGACCGGCATGTGCACGCGATCCGGGCCGACGCCTTGCTGATAGCGCTGGCTGAACTGGAGAAGCTGCGTGCCCTCGCTGGGCTGGGTGATCTGGCCGCCGCCATCGTCGGTCATGTCGCCGCCGACGACGAGGCCGAGCGGCGTGGCGATGCGGCTGCCGGCCGAACGCAAGCCGGTGGCGACGCCGTTGATTTCGGCCGGCCATTCCTTGTCGTCGATGGCGTTCAAGGCGGCGATACCTGTC
>NZ_RZTI01000188.1:0-8626 GCF_003997275.1 Mesorhizobium sp. M6A.T.Ce.TU.002.03.1.1 | reverse complement strand
ACAGTGAGGTGCGGGCAGCGCTCTATGCCATGCATCGCGCCGACCGCAATCCGAAACCGGCGGCGGCTTGGCTGATCTACGAGTTCAAGCGCCAGCTTGGCTGCTTCAACGAGCTTGAGCCGGGCCAGCTGCCTGAGGAAGAGCTGGAGACAGTCCGTCGATAAGGGCGACAAGCACCTCGCGATAGGGGCCGGTTTCGGCGCCTGCTTCGACCGCAAGAGCAGCACGGTCGAAGGCGGCGGCGAGTAGCGCGGTCAGCGCTTCCACCGGCAACCTCACCATGGTCTGCGCGCGCATTGCCGCCACAAGGCCCTCGCGAAGCGAGCGGTTGCCGTGGCGGTTGTCGATTTCGTCCATTGCGGCGCGGCCGAGCACGGCCGGTCCGTCGAGCAGCAGCAGCCGGGTGCGGCCAGGTGCGCGCATGGCGGCAAGGTAGGCATCCGAACCAGCGATCAGCGCATCGCGGGCAAACAGCGAGGGCGGTGAGGCGCGCTCGATCTCTTGCGCCACAGCAGCCGCCTCCTGCTCGACCACCGCGGCAAACAGCGCCTGCTTGTCGGCAAAGTGATGATAGAGAGCGCCGCGCGTGACGCCGGCCGCAGCCACGATCTCCGGCGTGCCGGTCTCTGCATAGGACTTTTCGGTGAACAGCTTTCGCGCCGCGGCGATCAGGTCGGCGCGCGTCGCTTCGGTGCGATCGCGGTTGGAGCGGCGCGCGGATTCCTGTTGCATACATGCAGCCTGTATGTTAATTCAACTTACATGCAGACTGTATGTTATTTGACGGGAGAAGGAAAGATGAAGACGACGAGCTATTATCCAGTGCTGATGACGGGCGACGTTGCCGGCACGAAAGCCTTCTATATCAAGCACTTCAGCTTCAAGCCGCTGTTCGAGAGCGACTGGTACGTGCATCTGCAATCCGCCGAGGATCGCCGCGTCAATCTCGGCATCGTCCAGGGCGATCACGAAACGATCCCGGAAGAAGGGCGCGGCCGTACCTCCGGCCTGCTGATCAATTTCGAAGTCAGAGACCCGGATGCAGTCTACGAGCGGATCCTTGCTGCCGGCCTGCCGATCCTGCGAACGCTCCGCGACGAACCCTTCGGCCAGCGCCATTTTATCACCAGAGATCCCAATGGCGTGCTGATCGACGTGATCAAGCCGATCCCGCCGAGCGCGGAGTTTCTGGAGCAGTTTGTTGAAGGGGCGGCGGGCTAAGCGGGATAGCTGCTGGCAGGAACTGTCTGTAGATGTGACGTGAAGGCTCCAGCCGCGTGGCCGGTCATGTCTTTGCGGTCTATGCTGAGGCTCGTCAGCCTTGGACCTATTCCATGCGTGAAATCTGCCTTGTCCGCGCACCCTCAAACCTTGGCCTCCGCCCACTGCGGCCAGGTCATACACCGGGGACGTGGCGTGCGCCGCAGGCGTTGACCGAAGCTGGCTTGATCGAGACGCTTTCGCCCCTCAAAGTGGTTGATCTTGATCGGCCCGCCTATAGCACGGAGCCGCAGCCGGGCACCCGGCTGCGCAACGGCAACGCGATACGCAGTTTCAATCTCGGCCTCGCCGAAGTTGTTGCCGGCGCGCTGGGGCGAGGCGAGTTCCCGCTGGTCGTCGGCGGCGACTGCGCGGTCCTGCTCGGCGCACTGGCTGCTGCACGGCGATCCGGTCCGCTGGCATTGGTCCATGTCGACGGCCACAGCGATTTCCGCCATCCGGGCAACTACGACATCAACGCTTCGCTCGGCTCGGCCGCCGGCATGGACCTTGCGCTCGCCACCGGACGTGGCGAGCCGCTGCTGACCGACTGGCCTGATATCGCAAGCCCGCTTGTTGCGGACGAACATGTGATTCAGATCGGCGAACGCGAGAACCGCAACCCCGACTTCGCCTGGCCGGACATCAATTCGACCGCGATGACGCTGATCGACGTCTTTGCGGTGCGAGAGCTTGGCGCGGCAAAGGTTCTGGAAAAGACCTGGACCACGCTGGCGCGAAGCGGCTGGCTCTATTGGCTGCATTTTGACGTCGATGCGCTCGATCAGACAGTGATGCCGGCGGTGGATTCACCAGGCAGCCCCGGCATCGATCCCGACGATCTCGTCGCCATCCTCGCGGCGCTGGTAGCGAATCCGCGCTGCACCGGAATGGATATGACCATTTTCGATCCGGACCTCGATCCGACCGGCGAACTGGCCGTGCTGCTGGTTTCGCTGCTCGGCCGGATCTTTGCACCGCGTTAGAGCGACGTGCGTCCACTTGGACGCACAAAGCACGCTCTAACACATTGAATCTGCGCATCGTGCTTTCCGGAAATCGATTTCGATTTTCGAGCCGATGCGGTAGTCAGTTTCGCGCCACCGGCGTCACCGTGACCTGAGTGATGCCGGAGCGGCGCACCACCGTGCACAGTGTCTCGCGGCCGATGCGCTCGGCATCGAGAATGCGCACCAGATCGTCGACGCCGGTGACCGGGCGTCCGTCGATGACGGCGATGATGTCGCCTTCCCTGAGGCCGGCCTTGGCCGCCGGGCTGTTCGCCTCGACGCTGCGCAGGCGCACGGCCGTGCTGCTCGACACTTGCGACAGGAGTGCCGCGCGCCGCGGCAGGTTTGCCGTGTCGGCCGAGACGCCGATGAAGGCGCGGCGCACGCGGCCGAAGCGGATGATCTCCGAAATGACGAAATTGGCGGTGTTGGAGGCAACCGCGAAGGCGATGCCTTGCGCGCCATGGATCATGGCGGTGTTGACGCCGATGACCTCGCCCGCCGACGACACCAGCGGTCCGCCTGAGTTGCCGGGGTTGAGTGCTGCGTCGGTCTGGATGACGTCGTCGATCAGCCGGCCGGTGGAGGCACGCATCGAGCGGCCGAGCGCCGAGACGACGCCTGATGTGACGGTCCATTCGAAGCCGAGCGGGTTGCCGATGGCAATGGCGATCTGGCCGCGCCGCAGGCGCTTGGAATCGCCGAGCGGCGCGATGTCGGCAAAGCTGCCGTCGGCACGCACCAGCGCGATGTCGGTATCGGGGTCGCGGCCGAGAACACGGCCTTCCCTGGATGCACCGTCCGGCATGGTGACGCGGACGGTGCGGGCATCGCCGACCACGTGGAAGTTGGTGACGACCAGCCCGTCGGGCGTGATAACGAAGCCGGAGCCTTGGCCGCCGGCACCACCGATGCGTTCGATACGGCAGACGGCGGGGCCGATGCGGTCCACAGCATCGGCAACCGTTGCCGAATAATCATCGAGCAGCGCATCGTCGAATTGCAATTGCTGGGCGGGGAGGGACATGGCAGGGCTCCGTGTCTTTAGAGCAAGATGAAGGATGCCTATATGTGCGGAGCGGCCGGATCGGTCGCGACCTGACCAGATGGCCAGTCCAACGCCCAACTAGCCGTCAGGCGAGTACCGGCGAATGCGCTGCCAAGCGATATCTGGGGTAGAGCGACGAGCGTCCATTGGACGCTCAAAGTACGCTCTAAGATTTTGAGTTCTCGCATCGTGCTTTCCGAAAATCGATTCCGATTTTCGGGCCGATGCGATAAAAACCCAGGAGACCATCATGAGCGACTTCAATCTGAGCGCATTTTCCGACGCCATCGCCGATATCGCCGCCGCAGCGGCGCCGGTGACGGCGAGCTTCGCCACGCATCAGCATCGCACGGCGACCGCCTTCCATTGGCGCGACGGCTATTTTGTCACTGCCGAGGAGGCGGTGGAGGCCGGCGAAGAGATCGAGCTGACGCTTTTTTCGGGCGACAAGGTGAAGGTTGAGCTGGTCGGCCGCGATCCGTCCACTGGCACCACACTTCTGAAGCCGACCGGCGCGCCGGACGTGCCGCCGTTGGCCAAGGCAGGCTCGGTGCGGCCGGGTAATCTGGCCATCGCGGTCGGCAATAGCGACGGTGCGACGCTCGCCGCATTCGGCACGGTCGGTGAGGTCGGTCCGGCCTGGCGCTCAATGCGCGGCGGCACGATCGACCGGCGCATCAATCTGGCCGTCAATGCCGGCGGCCGTTTCGAGGGCGGCCCGGTGCTCGACGCCAAGGGCGCACTGATCGGCATGCTCCTGTTCGGGCCGCGCCGGCGGGCGTTGGTCATGCCTTACGAGACGATCGAACGGGCAGTTGCGACGCTGCGCGAGAAGGGCCATGTCGCGCGCGGCTATCTCGGCGCCGGCCTGCACCCGATCCGCAGCGGCGACTCGCATGGCGCCATGGTGATGAGCCTCGACGACAATGGCCCGGCAAAAGCCGCCGGCCTGCATCTCGGCGACATCATCGTGTCGTGGAACGGCGAGGCGGTGCATGGTCCGCGCGAGCTGATCCACAGGCTCGGGCCGGACAGCGCCGGCGCGTCGGTGACGCTCGGCGTGGTGCGCGGCGGCGAACAGCGCGATGTCGTGCTGACCATCGGCGAAAAGCCGCTGAGCTGAGAGGATCGATGGCTGTTGAGGCGATCATAAGGGACAGGACCGCGGATGGCGTGGTGGCGGAGCGGCGGCTAACCGTGCTGATCGCGCTTGGCGATGCGGCGCATGCCGAGCACCTGTCTTCCGCGCTCGCCGCGAGCGGGGATCTGCTGCCTGTCACGGCCGGCAGCAGCGATGGCGGCGAGCGAGCGGACGTCGCTGTCGTCGACGAGCGGAACCTGCAAGGCCTGGCCATCGATCCCGCCATACCTCGGGTGCTGCTGTCCCGGCGGACCGGCCACGAGCCGACAGACGACAATCTTTTCGCCGTCCTGCCGCCGGCGGCTGACGACCTGTTGGTTGCCGCTGCCGTCCGGCTTGCCGCTGCGGGTTACAGGATTTCAGGCGGCGGCCGCCGCGTGCCTGGCCGGCATGATGATGATTTCGCGTTCCATGACGGCGACCCGTTGGACGAGGAGCCGGTCGACGATGGAGCCGCCAGGCCGGCGCTTTCTCCGCGCGAGAGCGAAGTGCTGGCACTGCTGGCCGAGGGCGCGCCCAACAAGGTGATCGCGCGGCGCTTGAATATCTCCGTGCATACGGCGAAGTTCCACGTCGCGGCGATCCTGATCAAGCTCGGTGCGGCCAACCGCACTGACGCGATCGCCATCGCCATGCGGCAAGGCTTGGTGCTGGTGTGACGATGGACTACACAGCCGGTTCGATATCCGTCAGCCGGAAATCGTCGCCTTTGAACAGCAACGGCATGGCTTCGAGGCGAGCCGTGGCATAGGAGATGCAGTCGCCGAAGTTGAGAGCGGCCGGATGCCGGCCCTTGCCATAGCGCAGAAAGGCCTGACGGGCGACGGCTGCGTGGTCGGCGGTGAAGGCGATCGTCTCGATCGAGGCCACGCGCAGGAAGGAGTCGAGGCGATCAAGAATTTCATCCTGCCAGCCGCCGGCGAGAACCATCGTCGTTTCAAGAAACGTTGGTGCGGCCAACAGCCGCCTTTTGGCCTGTGCGATGGCCAGCACGAAACGCTCGTGATCAGGCTCCGCGCGCAGAACGGCGACAAGGGCCGAGGAATCGATGATCATTTCGTCGGGATCCCGAACTCGTCGTAACCGAGGACTTCGTCGTCGGTCATTGCATTTTCTCGTTTGGGGATTTTTCCCGCACTGTCGGAAATCGCCATCAATCGCTGAAAAAGGTCGTCGGCCTCGTCGCGCGGCACAAGCCGCTCGCGCGCAACTTCGCGCTCGAGGCTTTGGCGGATCGCTTCCGTCACCGACACGCGACGGCGGCGGGCAAGTTCCCGCGCCAATTGCTCGACTTCCGTGTTCTTGATCGACAGGGCCATTCTATATTCCACCTCTTTCTACAGAATATATACTCTCCGCTGTTGAGTCCATGGATTCGTCGCGCCTCCGAAGCGTCACCATCCCTCGATGATCCCCGCTCTTGTATCCTGCGACTGCGCGAGCAAGGATCGCTACCAACAGATTTGCAAGGGAGGCGGAAGGATATGTCGCTCAAGGGAAAGACGCTGTTCATCTCCGGCGGGTCGCGCGGCATCGGGCTGGCGATCGCGCTGCGCGCTGCGCGCGACGGCGCCAATGTGACGATCGCGGCCAAGACCGCCGAACCGCACCCGAAGCTGCCGGGCACCATCTATACGGCGGCGCAAGAGATCGAGCAGGCCGGTGGCAAGGCGCTGCCGGCATTATGCGACATACGCGAGGAGGAGCAGGTGGCCGAGGCGGTCGCCCGGACCGTCGAAAAATTCGGCGGCATCGACATCTGCATTAACAATGCCAGCGCCATCCAGCTTACCGGCACGCTGGAAACCGACATGAAGCGCTACGATCTGATGCACCAGATCAACACGCGCGGCACGTTTCTGGTTTCCAAAATGTGCATTCCGCACCTGAAGTTGGCTGCCAATCCTCACATCTTGAATCTGGCGCCGCCGCTCGACGTGAAGGCCAAATGGTTCAAGAACCATGTCGCCTATACGATGGCCAAATTCGGCATGTCGATGTGCACGCTGGGCATGAGCGCGGAGTTCGCTCGGGACGGCATCGCCGTCAATTCGCTGTGGCCGATCTCGACGATCGATACGGCAGCGGTGCGCAATCTCCTGGGCGGGGCGACGGTGGCAGCGATGAGCCGTTCGCCCGACATCATGGCCGATGCCGCGCATGCGATCCTGCTTAGGCCGTCGCGCGAGGCGACCGGCAATTTCTACATCGACGAGGAGGTGCTGCGCGCCGAAGGCGTCAGCGATTTTTCGATCTATGCCCCTGATGCGACAGGTCCGCTCGCCGGTGACTTCTTCGTGCCCGACGAGGTGTTTGCCAATTCGGAAACCAACATCAAAAGTATCTACTGACGGGCACCGGGCGCCGCTCTCACTCCTCGGCCTTGTTGGCTTTGAGGCGGAGGGCCACCGTGAGGAATTATCTGGGCCTCGCAAGGCTTCAGTTCAACACCGAGCCCGAAACGAAAACCCCGCCGGGGAGGGGACACCGGCGGGGCTCATGTGTCCCGCTGGAGTCGGGACAGGGCAGGGAAGCCCTATACAGAATCTGGGGTGGACGACCTCGCGATTCAATCCCTGGTCAAAATCGCGACCTACATTCTCCTTTACCCTCGGCTCATTCCCGGAAATCGCCCATCCCGGTGAAACCGGGGTGGGCTACGTCTTCCCGTATAGATTCCAGAAACCAGTTCAGGTTTCTGGAATCGTTGCTTTAAAGTTGGCCATGGTCTTTCCGAAAACCGGTTTCCACTTTTAGGGACCATGGCCTAATTCGCGCTAGCGACCGGCGCCACCAGCGAGGTGATGCGGCGGATGGCGACGCGACGGTTCTCGCGATTAGGCTCCGACGTGTTGACCTTGAGATACTCCTCGCCATAGCCCTGTGTCGTCAGGTTCTCCGGCGGGATGCTGAAGGCATTGGTCAAGGCTTCGGCGACAGCCTCCGCGCGACGGTCGGATAGAGCGAGGTTCGCCTCCGGCCTGCCGACGGCATCGGTATGGCCTTCGATCAGGAAGGTTTCCGCCGGGTTCTTCTCGAGCAGCTTCTCCATCGCGCTGGCGACGCCTTCCAGTTTCTGCACCTCGGTTTCGGGGATCGAGGCTGAGCCGAATTCGAAGTTCAGCGTGTCGAGGTCGATGCGGCGGGCGATGTCGCGCACGCGGGCCGAGCGCTTGACCTCGTCGATCGAGTAGAGGCGCTGCACCCGCTCCACCGGCGGCTGTTCGAGGAAGGTATAGTAGTCGCCCGGATCCTCGATGTCTTCGGCGTCCAAAATGTACTCCTCGCGCGGAATGTCGATCCGAATCGGCGGCAGGTCGTCGCCCGGATCGCGCCAGTCGCTATCGTCGTCATAGTACCGCTCGTCGACATAGCTCAGCACATATTCGCGTCCGTCGGGCGCGATGCGTGAACGCTGGATGACGTCGCCGTAGCGGTTGCGGATGGTGACGATCTGGATTCCATTGTCACGCTCGACGATTTCCCGGGTGCGATCGCCCGACAGCTCCTCATAGTAGACGTTCCTCGCGCCACGGTGCATGCGCGGGGCATCGTCGCTTTCCACGATCGTCTGGTTGTTGAACTGGAGGATAACGCGGTCGCCGAGTTCCCTGACGACGTCGACCCCGCGCGGGCGTGGACGGCGGCGAATGTCCTCATCGTCGGGCGCACGCTCAACGCGTTTGCCCTTTTCCTCCGTCACCGGAACCATCCTCTCAAGCTTGAGCTCCTGCTGGGCCGCCCTGTCGTCGGTGGGCGGCGGTCCCTGGTCGACGGGAGCCGGCTTCGGGGCTTCCGCCTGCTCGCCGTTCTGCTGGGTGGGCTGACCGCCCGCGTCCTGGCCGCCCGTCTCTTGCGCGTTGTCCCTGCCGCCTCTGCGCTTGCGCACGGCATCCTTCTGGCTGTCGAACACGGGAGCCTCGCCCTGGGCCGGACCTTCCCCTTCGGCGGGCGCGGCCTGTTCGCCCTCGGCGGGCTGCTCGCCGGTTGTGGGCTGCTCTCCCGTCACCGGCTGTTCGCCGATAGGCTTCTTGCCGCGCTTTCTGGCTTGGTCCAAAGGCTGTTCGCCCTCGGCAGGAGCCGCTTGCCGGTCGGTTGGAGTGGGAAGCGGCTCGGCCTGCGGGGCAGGCTCGCCGGCGGGGGTTTCCTTCTTGGCCGGCTGTTCGG
>NZ_RZTI01000187.1:0-8801 GCF_003997275.1 Mesorhizobium sp. M6A.T.Ce.TU.002.03.1.1 | reverse complement strand
CTTTCTGTGCAGAAACACGACCCAGAGGCCGCCGCCACGGGATCACCTGAAAACTTCACCGGCTCCGTGCGGGTCGAGTCGCGGTTTCAAGCCGAGGACCCGGCGCGAGTCGGCGGGGCGACGGTGAGCTTCGAGCCGGGTGCGCGCACGGCCTGGCATACGCATCCGCTTGGCCAGACGCTGATCGTCACCTCGGGCTGTGGCTGGGTACAAAGCGAAGGCGGGCCGATCGAGGAGGTGAGGCCTGGGGACGTGGTGGATATCCCGCCCAATGTCCGCCACTGGCATGGCGCCTCGAAGGGAGCCTCCATGACCCACGTGGCCGTGGCGGAGTCTCTCAATGGCAGTGCCGTCACCTGGATGGAGCAGGTGACGGACGACCAGTATGCCCGCGGCCCCGAAGCCGCCGATCAGTGCCGCAGGTGATTTGCCGTGTCGGCCCCTCAGGCCGTCGCACCAGAGGCGGGCGGCCGTAGACGCCTTCGAGAGGAGGACGTCCGGCCCCGCTCGGGACCGGACGCATAGAGACTATTCGGCAGGAACCGCGGCTGCGTCGCATGCGGAGGTTTCGCAATCCGCCGTGGCAAGGCTGCGCTGGCCGGCGAGCACGATGACCAGTGCGATTGTGCCCGCCGCCACCGATACCAGGAACCCGCTCTGTGCGCCGAAGGCGTCCACCACCCATCCGGCGGCGAAGGAGCCAAGCGCCATGCCGATGCCTATGCCGGTCATGACCCAGGTGATGCCCTCGGTCAGCATTGCCTCCGGCACGCGCCGCTCGATCAGGCCGAATGCCGTGATGAAGGTCGGCGAGATCGCCACGCCGCTAACGAAGACGGCCAGTGCCAGAAGAGGCACCGTGTCGGCCACGAGCAGCGGCAGCGTGGTGAGCGCGATGATGGCGACCGCGATGGCAAGCTGAATTTGCAGCGGTGTTTTCAGGTTCATGGCGCCGATGATGATGCCGACGACGAACGATCCGAGCGCGTAGACGCCGATGACGAGGCTGGCAGCGCCTGGCTGGCCAAGCTCCTTGGTGATCGCCACGGTGCTCACCTCCGTGGTCGCGAAGGTGGCGCCGATGAAGATCAGGGCCAAGGTGATGATTTGGACCGGCCGCAGGCGGATTGCCGAGCCGCTCGAGCCCTGGTCGATCGGTCGCACTCGCGGCTCGGTCGAGCGCTGCAGGATGAAGGCTGTCGAGCCGAAGGCGAGGAACAATGTGCTCGCCAACATTCCCGCTTCTGGGAAAAGAGCGACGCTCAGGCCCACCGATAGCGATGCCCCGGCGATGTAGACCAGCTCGTCGGCCGCCGACTCGAACGCAAACGCGGTGTTCATCTCGGGGCGATCCCGGAAGAGTTCTGTCCAACGCGCGCGCACCATTGCCGGGATGCTGGGCATTGCAGCGGCCAGCAGCGCCGACACGAATAGCGTCCATATCGGCCAGTCCTGATTGGCCGCCGCAATCAGCACCACGAAAGCGAGCACGGAAATGACAGTGGTGGGCACCACAATCCGCGCTTGGCCGAGGCGGTCCACCAGCCGCGATATCTGCGGCGCGGCGAAAGCATTGGCCAGCGCATATGTCGCGGAGACGGCGCCGGCCAGCCAGTACTCGCCATGTGTCTGCGACAGCATCGCGACGATCCCGATCGGAGCCATGGCCATCGGCATCCGGGCAACGAAGCCGGCTGCGGCGAAGCCCTTGGCTCCCCTCGCCTTGAAGATTTCGCGATAGGGATTGGGCATGTGAATACTCCTGGATTTTTGAGGCCGGGCCACTTATATACGTGGCGTATGCAAATTAGATAATAGCATACGAGACGTATGTCAATTAATATACGAGACGTATGTGAAGGAATGGGCGAATGGCGCACAAACCACGCAAGGAGATGATCGCGGAGACCCGCGCCAAACTGGTCGCTGCGGCGCGCCATGCCTTTGGCACTGTCGGCTATGCCGAGGCCTCGATGGACGACTTCACCGCATCGGCCGGGCTGACGCGTGGCGCGCTTTATCACCACTTCGGCGACAAGAAGGGCCTTCTCCAGGCGGTCATCGCCGAGATCGACGCGGAAATGTTGGCCCGGCTGAAGATCGTTTCGGCCAGGGCGGACACTCTCTGGCAGGGCTTTGTCGACGAATGCACCGCCTATATCGAGATGGCGCTGGAGCCGGAGATCCAGCGTATTGTCCTTCGCGATGGACCGGCGGTGCTCGGCGATCCTTCGCAATGGCCGAGCCAGAACGAATGCATCCGCTCGATGAGCGAGAACCTTCAAAAGCTGAGGGACGAGGGAACCATCGTTGCCGTCGATCCCGAAGCCGCGGCAAGGCTGGTCAGCGGCGCCTCGCTGCATGCGGCGCAGTGGATCGCAAATTCGGAGGATCCCGAAGCGACGTCGAAAAAGGCGGTGAAGGCATTCAACGTGCTTTTGGAGGGGCTGCTCAAACAGGGCCGCAGGACTGGCCGTCCGCAAGTGATGGCTGAGATTGGAGAAGAGGGCCGTCCCTAAGGGAGAGGTCGGGGCATATAGGACGGCTTGCGCTGGACCCAACCGGGGCCCAACATCTAAACCCTGTTGAACGTCTGCCTTTGGTGGCTCCAAAACATGGTCAAAGCCGCCGGGCGCGCCTATATCGGGGCATGGTCACAAGGCTTTATACCCACCCGATCTTTCTCGAGCACATAACGCCGCCCGGTCATCCGGAGCGGCCCGACCGGCTGCGCGCCATCGAACGCGTGCTCGACGACGAGGCCTTTGCGGCCCTTGACCGTGCCGAGGCGCCGGAAGGCGACGAGGCCACCATCCTCTACGCACATCCGCAGGAATTCGTCGATCGGGTCCGCGCAGCGATACCGGATACCGGTATCGCCCGCGTCGACGCCGACACCACCGCCAGCCCGAAAAGCTGGCAGGCGGCTGTGACGGCGATCGGTGCCGCCAACGCGGCGGTCGACGATGTCTTTCGGGGCAACGCCGCCAATGTCTTTGTTGCCGCCCGGCCACCCGGCCACCATGCGGAAAAGACGACGTCCATGGGCTTCTGCCTGTTCAACACCGCGGCGATCGCGGCGCGCTACGCGCAAAGGCAGCACCAGGCCGAGCGCGTCGCCATCGTCGACTGGGACGTGCACCACGGCAATGGCACGCAGGACATTTTCTGGGACGATCCGTCGGTGCTCTATTGCTCGACGCACCAGATGCCGCTTTATCCCGGGACCGGGGCCGTGAGCGAAACCGGCGCCGGCAACATCGTCAACGCGCCGCTGGCGCCGCAGACCGGCAGCGAGGTTTTCCGCGACGCTTTCCTGTCGCGCATCTTGCCGGCGCTCGATAATTTCGCGCCCGACCTCATCGTAATTTCCGCCGGCTTCGACGCGCACCACCGCGATCCGCTGGCCGAGATCAACCTGACCGAGGACGACTTCGACTGGGCGACCGGCCAGTTGATGCAGCGTGCCGGTCGCTACAGCGACAACCGGCTCGTCAGCCTGCTCGAGGGCGGCTACGATCTGCAGGGATTGGCATTTTCGGTCGCCGCCCATGTCGGGCGACTGATGAAAGGATAGACGATGGCTGGTGAGACCAACGAAGACGTCAGGGCGATGAGCTTCGAGCAGGCGCTCGACGCGCTGGAGAAAATCGTCGATGATCTGGAGCGCGGCGACGTGCCGCTCGACCAGTCGATCCGCATCTATGAGCGCGGCGAGGCGCTGAAGGTCCATTGCGATCGGCTGCTCAAGGCGGCTGAGGACAAGGTCGAGAAGATCAGGCTTTCGCGCGACGGCAAGCCGGTGGGGACAGAGCCGCTGGACGCGGAGTAAGGCACGGCCCCGAAAGAAGAGTTCGCCTTGCCGGC
Organism: Mesorhizobium sp. M6A.T.Ce.TU.002.03.1.1; assembly: GCF_003997275.1. Lineage (NCBI taxonomy): Bacteria > Pseudomonadati > Pseudomonadota > Alphaproteobacteria > Hyphomicrobiales > Phyllobacteriaceae > Mesorhizobium > Mesorhizobium sp. M6A.T.Ce.TU.002.03.1.1. Next base: position 4,934 of record NZ_RZTI01000187.1, on the reverse strand, counting down.
TTTGGACATGATGATGATTGAGGACAAAACTCATCCCGATTGAGATGGCTCCAGGACCAGAGGAGATTGCGAAAGATGTGCAGAAACATCAAGACCCTGTTCAATTTCGATCCGCCGGCAAGCAATGACGAGGTCCGCGACGCCGCACTTCAGTTTGTCCGCAAGCTGAGCGGAACGACGCGGCCATCGAAGCAGAACCAGCATGCGTTCGACCACGCCGTCGAGGCAATAGCGGCGTCAGCGCGCGAATTGCTCGACAGCCTCGAGACGACGCAGCATCCGCGCAATCGCGAAGAGGTGGCGGCCAAGGCGAAAGCCAAATCTGCACTCCGCTTCGCCTGAGGAGACCGCATGAGTTTCTTCCCTGGAAATGACCCGCAGGCTGGCGATGCCTTCGCCAGCGACCAGATCGAATTGATGGTCATTCCGAACGCCAAGGACATCGGCGGCTTCCAGGTTCGCCGCGCTTTGCCGACCGCGAAGCGGCGGCTGGTTGGGCCGTTCATCTTCTTCGACCGCATGGGCCCGGCCATCTTGCGGGCCGGCCAGGCGCTCGATGTCCGTCCGCATCCGCATATCGGCCTGTCGACGGTCACTTACCTATTCGACGGCAAGATCCGGCACCGCGATTCGCTCGGCACCGAAATGGTAATCCAGCCCGGCGACGTGAATTTGATGACCGCCGGCCGCGGTATCGTCCATTCCGAGCGCACGCCACAGGAGCTGCGCGGCGCACCGATGTCGGTGTCCGGCCTGCAGACATGGCTGGCGCTGCCCGACGATAAGGAAGAGGTCGATCCAATCTTCGAGAATACGGCGGCCATGCGTCTTCCCGAGATCGACGCCGAAGGCGTCAGCGGGCGTGTCGTCATCGGTGCCTTTTCCGGGTTGCGGTCTCCGGTCGCGACCGCTTCGGACACGCTCTATGCTGACCTCAGCCTGGCGCCTGGCGCCAGTGTGAAAATCCCTGCCGATGCCGAGGAGCGCGCCATCTATACGTTGGAAGGCGAGGTTTCGATCACCGGCGACCGCTTTCCAGCGGAGCGGCTGCTGGTATTCCGGCCCGGCGACGAGATCGTCGTGTCCTCGGAGGGTGGAGCGCATTTTATGCTGTTCGGCGGTGCCTCGCTCGGCTCCAAGCGCTACATCTGGTGGAATTTCGTGTCATCTTCGAAGGAACGCATCGAGCAGGCGAAAGAAGAGTGGAAGACAGGCCGCTTCGATATCGTTCCTGGGGATGAAGAAGAGTTCATTCCGCTGCCGGACAATTAGAGCGCCGCGCGCCCTTTTGGACACGCAAAGGAAACCCTAACACTTTGAATCTACGCCGCGTCACTCACACGCATTTACATTCGCCGGCCAGCAGCCTATTTCGCAGATGAATAAAAAGCAGGCCCTACCACCAGTGAACGCAAAGCTCCATACACCGCTTCTCGACAAGGTCCGCATCCCGGCCGACCTCAGGACGCTCGACGAAGGTGATCTGCCGCAGTTGGCATCGGAGCTTCGCACCGAGTTGATCGACGCTGTGTCCCACACCGGCGGACATCTCGGTGCTGGCCTTGGCGTGGTCGAACTGACGGTCGCATTGCATTATGTCTTCAACACGCCCGACGACCGGCTGATCTGGGATGTCGGTCACCAGGCCTATCCGCACAAGATACTGACCGGCCGCCGCGACCGTATCCGCACGCTGCGGCAAGAGGGCGGCCTGTCCGGTTTCACCCAGCGCGCCGAGAGCGAATACGATCCGTTCGGCGCCGCCCACTCCTCGACCTCCATTTCCGCCGGCCTCGGCATGGCAATGGCACGCGATCTCTCCGGTGGCCGCAACAATGTCATTGCCGTCATTGGCGACGGCGCCATGTCGGCCGGCATGGCCTACGAGGCGATGAACAATGCCGGCGCGCTCGATGCCCGTCTGATCGTCATCCTCAACGACAACGACATGTCGATCGCTCCGCCGACCGGTGCGATGAGCGCCTATCTGGCTCGCCTTGCATCGGGCAAGGCCTATCTGGGCCTGCGCGATTTCGGCAAGAAGCTGACCTCCTATTTGGGCGAGCGCGCCGATCGCGCCATCAAGCGGGCGGTCGAGCATGCGCGCGGCTACGTCACCGGCGGCACGCTGTTCGAGGAAATGGGTTTCTACCACATCGGCCCGATCGACGGTCACAATCTCGAGCACCTGATCCCGGTGCTGAAGAACGTCCGCGACAATGCCGACGGCCCGGTGCTGATCCACGTCGTGACCCAGAAGGGCAAGGGCTATGCACCGGCCGAGGCGGCGGCCGACAAATATCACGGCGTCAACAAGTTCGACGTCATCACCGGCGCGCAGGCCAAGGCGCCGGCCAACGCGCCGAGCTACACGAAGGTCTTTGCCGAAAGCCTGGTCCAGGAGGCCCGAGAGGACGACCGCATCGTCGCCATCACCGCCGCCATGCCGAGCGGCACCGGTCTTGACCTGTTCGGCGAGGCGTTCCCGGCGAGGACCTTCGACGTTGGCATCGCCGAGCAACATGCGGTGACCTTTGCCGCCGGACTTGCCACGGAAGGCTTCAAGCCTTTCGCTGCGATCTATTCGACCTTCCTGCAGCGCGCCTACGACCAGGTGGTTCACGACGTTGCGATCCAGAAACTGCCGGTGCGCTTTCCGATCGATCGCGCGGGCTTCGTCGGTGCCGACGGCGCGACCCATTGCGGCGCCTTCGACACGACCTTTCTGGCGACGCTGCCCGGTTTCGTCGTCATGGCCGCAGCGGACGAGGCGGAACTGCGCCACATGGTGCGCACGGCAGCAAGCTATGATGACGGGCCCATTGCCTTCCGCTACCCGCGCGGCAACGGCGTCGGCGTCGACATGCCGGAGCGTGGCTCGGTTCTCGAAATCGGCAAGGGCCGTATCGTCAGGGAGGGCACCAAGGTTGCGCTGCTTTCCTTCGGTACGCGGCTGCAGGATTGCCTGGCTGCGGCCGAGGAGCTCGGCGCGGCAGGGCTTTCCACCACGGTCGCTGATGCTCGTTTCGCCAAGCCGCTCGACGAGGATCTGATCCGGCGGCTGGCCCGCTCTCACGAGGTGCTGGTAACGGTGGAAGAGGGCGCGGTCGGCGGCTTCGCCAGCCATGTGCTGCAATTCCTGGCCCATGAAGGACTGCTGGAAAACGGCCTGAAGGTACGCCCGCTTGTGTTGCCGGACGCATTCACAGATCACGCCAAGCCCGAAAAGATGTATGCCGACGCCGGACTGGACGCCGCCGGCATCGTGCGCACCGTCTTCGTGGCGCTGGGACACACCGCCAGCGCGCAAAGCGCCTGAATCAAAATCTCAACAGCTTGACCCAGTTTGCCGACGGGCGGCCGTAACCGACTGTTTACGCTGCGATTTGGCGTTTGCTTATCGTGTCTCTTGGCACCGTCGGTCGAACGTCGGGTTTCGCGGCCAATCTTCTAGAAGCTAGAACCACATATCGCGCACACATCGACCATCGCTCGGCAGATCCTCGAATTTGTAGAGACCATCGAAATGGTCGATTGGCAGGTCGGCGACTGCTTCAGGCGGCGCAAGCCTCACATTGACGGCGATTCGAATGCGACCGGTGGCGCTAGAGCGCAAACCACGCCAGGCCAGAACACAGGCGCATGTCGGACAGAACAGAATCTCGAGCGACGGGGCATCCTTTCCGGCGCGCGTATAAGACCTTGTCGGCCCCGCAAGACGGATGCGTTCGTCAACATAATCGTAAGCCCACAGCGCGCCATAGCGGCGGCAAAGCGAGCAATTGCAGGCTGTGATCGAGCCGGGATCGCCCTCCAACGTCCAGTGGGCCGCGCCACAATGGCAGGTTCCGGTCAGCATTCGCCCTCCTTCGCGTTCGGCAGCAAAACGCATTTCGTCCCTGACATTGTGCCGGACGTGGTGCGATATTCAACAAGCTGTGGCAGCTTGATACGTTCGCTGCTTTCCGAAGATGTTCGTTGTCCCCCCCAATATCCTTGCCATCATCGTCGGCTTTCGCCATGAAGGCCGATGAACTTCCCTTTGCCAGCCAGCACACGCCAGCGGCTCGACGAACTGCTCGTCGCTCGCGGCCTGTTCCCCAGCCGCTCTCGCGCCCGCGACGCGATCGAGCGCGGTACGGTCACGGTCGACGGCGTCATTGCCCGCAAGCCCGGCCAGACCGTCTTGGTTGATTGCCTCATCGCCATCGATGATCCGGCGCAGGGTTACGTGTCGCGCGCTGCGCTGAAGCTGATCGCCGGGCTCGACCATTTCGGTCTCGATCCCGCCGGCAGCGAAGCGCTCGACGTCGGCGCCTCGACCGGCGGTTTTACTCAAGTGCTGCTCGAACGCGGCGCGGCGCATGTCACGTCGATCGATGTCGGGCATGGCCAGATCCATCCGGATATCGGTGGCAATCCGCGCGTGACGGTGATCGAGGGACTGAACGCCCGCGATCTCTCGGCCGCCGATCTTGCCGGTTGCATTCCGGATTTCATCGTCTCCGATGTCAGCTTCATCTCGTTGAAACTGGCGCTGCCGCCGGCGCTCGCCATTGCCAGGAGCGGCGCCAGGGCAATATTTCTGGTCAAGCCGCAATTCGAGGCAGGCCGCGAGGCGATCGGCAAGGGCGGCTTGCTGAAAGACCCATACGATGCCGCGCGGGTTGCCGGCCTGCTGCAGGACTGGCTCGACGGCGTCCCCGGCTGGCGCGCGCTGGGACTGCATCTGTCGCCGATCGAAGGCGGCGACGGCAATCGCGAATTCCTGCTCGCCGGGATCAAGGACGCCAGCGTGAAGAACGGCGGGATCGGCGACCGATGAACGCGCGCTTCACGATCACAAGACTGGGATCCCAGGGCGACGGCGTCGCCGAGACCGAAACCGGCGAGCTTTTCATTCCGTTCACGCTGCCCGGTGAAATCGTCACCGC
>NZ_RZTI01000186.1:0-8891 GCF_003997275.1 Mesorhizobium sp. M6A.T.Ce.TU.002.03.1.1 | reverse complement strand
GATGCGAGCCTTCATGCTTGTCGGCAAGCCCGCCATAGTAGCGGTAATAGTCGCCGACATAGGCGATCTGGGCGCGGGTCTCGCGGATGATCTTGCCGGTGTCGCGCGTTTCCAGTTCAGCCAGGCGGCCGGCATTGGCGACGACCAGGTCGCCGAGGCGCACCAGCAGCTTGCCTCGCGCCGTCGCCGTCAGCGATGCCCACGCGGCGGAGTGCAAAGTCCGGTGCGCCGCTTCGACGGCGCGGTCGACATCGGCTTCGGTTGCAGCGGGCATCGTCGCCCAGGGCGCTCCGGTGGACGGATCGATGCTTTCGAAGGTGGCCGTCGGCGTATCGAACGCTCCATCTATGAAGTTGCTGAATGCCACGAGGGTCATTGCGGCCTCCCATGCCCGAACGCCGGCATCACCTTGTCGACAAACAGCTGCAGCGACTTCTTCTTGCGTTCGTGCGGTAGGCCGCTGTCGATCCAGATCGAATATTGGTCGTAGCCGAGCGCCTCGTATGCCTTCAGCCGGGCGATCACCTCTTCGGCTTCGCCGATAACCAGGTTCTGTCGCATTTTGTCGGGCGCATATTGCGGCATGGCCGCGATCTCGTCGCCGGTGAGCGCTTCCAATATGCCTTGGCGAACAGGCTTCTTGTTCTGGAACCACGCCCCGAACTGGCAGTAGAACAGCGACAGGTCCTTCGTCAGCTGCTCTGCATCGGCGGCGTCTTCGGCAACGAATGTGTGCATCAGCAGCATGATCTCGGGGCGGGCGATGTCCGGATGCGCCGCGCACGCCGCGTTGAAGCGCTCCATCAGGCTGGTTACCTCATCATCGCCCGAGGCGAGCGGCGTCACCTGGACGTTGCAGCCGTTGGACACGGCGAAGTCGTGCGAGTTCGGATCGCGCGCCGCCACCCAGATCGGCGGGTGCGGTTTTTGCACCGGCTTGGGCGACGAGGTGGTCGAGGGAAAAGACCAGAACTCCCCGGACATCTCGAAGTCGCCCTCCCAGAGGCCCTTGATAGCGGGGATGATCTCGCGCATGCGCTGGCCCGCGCCCCAGGCATCGAGCCCCGGGAACAGGCGCTGGTATTCGTAGCTGTAGGCGCCGCGCGCGATGCCGATGTCGAGCCGGCCAGCCGTGACGACATCGGTCATTGCTGCCTCGCCGGCGAGCTTGATCGGATGCCAGAACGGCGCGATGACCGTTCCTGTGCCGAGCCGGATGCGCTTCGTCCTGGCGCCGAGATAGGCGATGTTGATGAACGGGTTTGGCGAGATGGTGAACTCCATGCCGTGGTGCTCGCCGATCCAGGCCGTCTCGAAGCCTGCCGCCTCGGCCATCAGGACCAGTTCCTCAAGCTCGTCGATGAGCTCGGCATGCGGCTTTGCCGGGTCCGAGCGTTCCATATGGACGAAGAGCGAGAACTTCATATCTGTTCACCCCGAAGTGTTCATGGATACCGGCTTGGCGAGCGGACGGACTTCACCTTCGACCTCGTTGCCGACATAGACTCCAAACGCATCCTCCCGACATTCGCGAACGTAGCGGGCGAGCATCGAGCGCGCAGCAGCGTCGGCGATGTTCAGTCCGGCAATCCTGTCGATGTCGACGAGCCGAACCTGGCCATCGCTGGAGTGGGGCGCGTCCACCGTGCCGCGGTAATAGACATGCGTTCGCGATGGGTTTGCGGCGTCGTCCCAGACTGCAAACAGGAATCCGAGATGAGCCTCGATGGCTTTCGCAGCCAGCCGTCCCCTGAGGCTTCGCGTGTCGGCGGGCGTCCCGAGTCCTCGGCCCGCCGGCAGTTCGAAAAAGCCGTCGGCATTTTCGAAAAACAGCACGCGGCCTTCGTCTTCGAGGATAGCGCCGACCTCCATGTCCGGAGGCGCGGCCGCCAGAGCTTCCTGGCTGAGACCAGGCGAGACATACGCCCCACGGCAATAGCCGAGGGGCTGCGATGAATTGTGGGAGAATTCGCGAACGCGGCCGATGAGGATCGAATGGTCGCCGGCGTCGACCAACTGCTCCATGTCACAGTCAAACGTCGCCACCGATCCAGCGAGCAGCGGGCTGCCGGTCGGGCCGAAGCGCCACTCGACAGCCGAGAACTTGTCCTGCGATTTCGAAGCGAAGACGCCGGACGCGGCTCTCTGTTCCTCCGAGAGCACATTGATGGCAAAGCACTTCGAGGTCGAAAACACCGGATGACCCAGCGCTTTCTTGGCGATGCAGACCAGCACAAGCGGCGGATCGAGCGAAACGGATGTAAACGAATTGGCGGTGAAGCCTCGAGGCTCTCCTTCCGGCCCGATCGCGGTGACGATGGTAACGCCGGTCAGGAAGGAACCGAGCGCCCGCCTGAATTCGCCCGCGTCGAAGGCTGTGTCCATCGCCGGTCGCGCCGGTGTGCTTGCGCCGTCGTTGCTCTCGAGAAAATCGACAATGCGCCGTGTGACCGTGTCAGGCGAGGCTACGGCCATCATATGTCTTTCGCCCTCCAGAACGGCGCAGCGACCGCACGGCGCGAGGCGGGCCATCGCCGCCGACATCGCAGGCGAGGAATTCCTGTCCTGCGAGCCGGTCATGAACAGAGTCGGCATCGCTAGACCGGAAAGACGATCGCCATGCGCCGCATCCGCATGGGCGAAAAGTCGATACGTGCGCGCATAGCCTTCCGGGTTGACGCTCTGCAGTGCCGCGCGCGTTGTCCTCGCCGCCTCGGCCAGGCTGTCGGGGACGGGGTTGCCGAACCAGCGCGCGATCGTTGCGTCCGTCCCTGACGGGTTTTCCGCGCCATTCAATTCGGCGGCGCGCTCGCGCACTGCCTGCGCAAGGTCCGCCGGGCGGCGAAAGACCGCGTTGAGCGACACCATGCGGCGGACCCGTTCTGGTGCGTTGAGAGCGATTTCCTGCCCGACCAGCGCCCCCATTGAATGGCCAACGATCGAGACGGCATCCAGGCCAAGGTGATCAAGAAGCCGGATTGCCTGTCCTGCATAGTCGGCAAGGCTGGCGTCCTCGGGCGGTAGCGGCGACCGGCCATGCCCCAGCATGTCGATCGCGATCACATCCCATCTGTCCCGCATCAGCTCGATCTGGGGCCCCCAGATCGCCGCGTTCATGCCGACGCCGTGGATGAGGAGGACGGGCGCGCCGGATCCGGCCCGGATGAAGCCGGTGCCGTCAGGCGCCGTTTCGCGATGCCAGGCAGGCTCCGTCAGCTCAGCCATGCAGGTCGCCGACCTCCTTGAGATCCTGGTAGCGGTCGCCGATGCGATGATGCGGTCGTCCGCCGATCGAGGCGCCAAGCGCTACCACCAGCTCGTCCGGCGCCGGCGCGTCGCCGATCTGGAAATGCACAGTCAGGTAGTGCGAACGTCGGCCTTCATCGTACTTGTCCATGAGTGGGATCATGATCGGCGTGTTCGGCCCGCCACGCAGGTTGGTGAAGGCGAGATAGGTCTTGGCGCCGACGGCACGCCGATAGTGGTTGCCGAAATGCAGCGTGTGGATGAGCGCGGAGGCATGCTCGATCTCGCCTGATGTACCGCAGATTGCGGCCTTGCCGTAGCCTTCGATCGCTTCGCCCGATCCCGCAACTGCGAGAATTTCATGGGTCAGCATCTCCCCCAAAACCGGCGCATAGGCGCGGATCTCGGGAGAAAGGTCCTCGGTGAAACCGCGCCCGGCCCAGGGATTGTCGAGCACTGCCGCCACGCCGATCAGTCGCAGCGGCCGGGGGGCCACCTTGCCGCCTTCAATCAGCGTGTTCTCGACATAGGTGACGATCTTTCGGATGGCCGGCTTCATCGAATCCTCGGTGGTCGTTCGGCCGAGGCATCCGGAAAAGCTCCCTTCCGCCCCGGTCATCTTATGGTATACCATACTATTGAAGACCAAATCCCTTGTCAACGGATCGTCGAATCTGTTTGTTTGCGGATGCTGGGAGTAGATGAATTGGCCGACGACACACTGAGGATCGAACGATCCACCAAGACGCTGAGAACGCTGGCGCTGGAGCGCATGCGCGACGCGATCATGGGGTTTCACTTCCAGCCCGGCGAACGGCTGGTCGAGCGGCCGCTTTGCGACCAGCTCGGCGTCAGTCGCTCGGTGGTGCGCGAAGTTCTGCGGCAGTTGGAGACTGAGGGCCTTGTTCAGATGATACCAGGCCACGGACCCGCGGTGGCCAGGCCGGATCTCAGCCGCACCGATGAGATTTATGAACTCCGCGCTTTGATGGAGGGCATCGCGGCGCGCGCCTGCGCGCTGACGGCGACTGAGGACCAGATCGCTGCGCTTGAGCGCGCATTCGATGTGCTGCTCACGGCGTGGGCCTCAGCCAATCCGATCGAGGTGATGCGGGCGACGACAAAATTCTATGAAGTGCTTTTCGATGCCGCCGACAAGCGCATCGCCTGGGAAATCGTCCAGGGTCTGAACGTCCGCATCAACCAGCTGCGTTCCATGACCATCGCTTCGGTGGACCGCCGCGATGCCGCAATTGCCGAAATGACCGACATCATGAACGCGATCAAGTCGCGCAACGGCGATGACGCCGAAGCCGCGGCCCGGCGACATGTGGAGCAGGCGTGGCGAATTGCGCAACAGACCCTTCGCAACAGCTGAAGCAGAAACTTCACATTACGGAATCGCCCGTCGCTCTCGCACTGACGCACTGCAGGCAATTCCAACGCGCATCCCGATGATATAGCAGCAATGGCGTTGTTTCTGACGGCTGACGATAGCGCACTCTGGGTTTGCTGGTGTGGATGCCATTTCAAGCGTATTCTCTTCCTTAGGGAACAAGCCAGGTCGACTTCGATTGGCGGTCGCTTGCGCTCGGCCGCCCCGCTCGGGAGGAGCCTCTGATTGCGATGGCGCGCTTTGCTCACCTCGCCCTTCTCGCCGTTGCCTTGGGATTTTTGCCTGGAATTGCACTGGCTGGGGAGCCTTTCGTCCCGAGCTGGATCAAGAACGATCCTGCAGCCGAGACAGTGGCCATAGAGATTGTTGCCGATTGGAACCAAGTCGAGCGGTATCGCAGGGACAACATCCGGACCGACATTATCGACTTCAACGGTTACTGGGGCGGCAATCTTACCATCGTCGTGCCAGCAGAATGGTCGGTAAAGATCGAGTTCATCAATGGCTCCTCGTCTTTCCGGCACAGCCTGATGCTGACCAGGGTCTACGCTCAGTCAGAGATGCCCGTGAAGTTGACGGCCGAGGATGCGATCTGGGGGGTGTACACCGATCCGCCAGAGGGGATTAAAATCAATGAGAGGAGGCAACTCAACTTTGTTGCGCAGCAGGCCGGGAGCTATTTCCTCGCCTGCGGGAGGCAAACGCATCTGATGGACGGACATTGGATCGGTTTCGAGGTGAGAGACAGCATCGAGCAGGCCGTGGCAATCATAGACGAAAACAAATTTCCGCAGGAGCAGCCCCCAGGACGGCCTTAGGGGCTACGCGAGCAAGCCAGCGCCATGGCTTGGTCGTGGAGATCAATGCAAACCCAGGGCGGCTTACCGGAAATTCGAAAGTCTGGCGTGCCCGAGCAGCTGCCTTTGCTCGCCTAGCCACCAGCGGGCAATGCTTTCGCCACTATTTCAGCTGCCCTATGCCACAAGGGCAATTCTGTACGGCTTGGTCGTTCTGGGCGCTGTCATGGCGCTGCGCGAACGGCGGCTGCAATGAGAAAGGACAACACGATGAGCGCGACGGCGATGAGTAAAGGGGCACCGTCATCGGCGGACGATTTTCTGACCGGGTTGAAGGGGCAGCGCGTGCTGGTGACGGCAGGCGCCGGCGGTATAGGCTTTGCCATTGCCGACACGTTGTCGCGGCTCGGCGCGCGCATCGTCGTTTGCGACGTCTCCGACGAGGCGCTGGCCGCTTCTCCGGACAGGATAGCGCTCGTCGCCGCGGTCAAGGCCGATGTCTCGCGCGAAGACGACGTCGACCGGCTGTTCGAGACCGTCAAGGAAAAGCTCGGCGGCCTCGACGCGCTGATCAACAATGCCGGCGTTGCCGGGCCGACCGGCGGCGTCGATGAGATCGATCCGGCGGAGTGGCGGCGCTGCATCGACATCTGCCTGACCGGCCAGTTCCTCTGCGCCCGACGTGCCGTGCCGCTGATCAAGGCGGCGGGCGGCGGCTCGATCGTCTCGATGTCGTCGGCGGCCGGCCGCTACGGCTACGCTTTCCGCACACCCTATTCGGCGGCCAAGTTTGGCGTCATCGGTTTCACGCAGAGCCTCGCCAAGGAACTCGGGCCGCACGGCATAAGGGTCAACGCCATCCTGCCCGGCATCATCGAGGGACCACGCATCGACAAGGTGATCGCCGACCGGGCCAAGCAGCTCGGTGTGTCGAATGAGGCGATGACGGAGCGCTATCTCCAGAACATCTCGCTGCGCCGCATGACCAGCCCTTATGACGTCGCCTCGATGGTCGCCTTCCTGCTGTCCAATGCGGGGATCAACATTTCCGGCCAGTCGCTCGGCGTCGACGGCAACGTCGAAACGCTTTGAGGAACCGATCATGACAAAGGTCGCAATTGTCGGCAGCGGGTTCATCGGACGGGCCTGGGCGATCAGCTTCGCCCGCGCCGGCCACGATGTGCGGATGTGGGATCAGTCGCCGGCCGCGGCGGGCGGTGCGCATGATTACGTCGCCGGCGTGCTGGGTGACCTCGCCGCGAACGATCTGCTGCGCGGACAGGCAATCGATGCCGTGCGTGGCCGCATCGCCGTCGTTGCGGAGCTGGAAGAGGCGCTGGCCGATGCGGTCCATATCCAGGAGAACACGCCCGAAAGCCTCGACGTGAAGCGCGAGGTGTTCTCTCTGATTGATGCGTTGGCCGGTCCGCAAGCGGTGATCGCCAGTTCCACCTCGGCGCTGCTGCCGTCGAAATTCACCGATCATCTGCAAGGGCGGCACCGCTGCCTGGTCGTGCATCCGATCAATCCGCCCTATCTCATTCCGGCTGCGGAAGTCGTGCCGGCGCCATGGACCTCGCCCGAAACGGTCGAAAGGACCCGCGCCTTACTCGTCGCCGCAGGCCACGCGCCGCTGGTGATGAAGCACGAGCTCGACGGCTTCATCATGAACCGCCTGCAGGGCGCGCTGCTGGAGGAGGCTTTTCGCCTTGTCGCCGACGGCTATGCCAGCGTCGAGGACGTCGATATCGGCATTCGCGACGGGCTGGCGCTACGCTGGTCGTTCATGGGTCCGTTCGAGACGATCGACCTCAATGCACCGGGCGGCGTGCGCGACTATGTCGAGCGCTATCAGACGATCTATGCCAACATTTTTCCGCAGACGCTGCGCCGCGTCGACTGGGCCGGCGAGGTCATCGAGACAGTAGAGGCCGACCGCCGCAAGCGGCTGCCGCGGGAAGAGCTCGGCGAACGGCAGGTGTGGCGCGACCGCCGGCTGATGGCGCTGGCGGCGCACAAGAGAAAATCGGATCAGGAGTTCGGACGATGACGGAAACGAACCGCAAGCCCAGCGCTCAGCAGGCCAAGGGCAAGGTTATCATCACTTGTGCGGTGACGGGGGCGATCCACACGCCGACCATGTCGCCCTATCTGCCGATCACGCCGGACCAGATCGCGTCCGAGGCGATCGCGGCGGCAGAGGCGGGTGCCGCGATCCTGCACCTGCATGCCCGCGACCCTGAGACCGGCAAGCCCGACCAGACGCCGGAGGCGTTCGCGCGTTTCCTGCCGCGCGTCAAGCAAGGCACCAACGCCGCCATCAACATCACCACTGGCGGCAGCCCCTACATGAAGGTCGAGGAGCGCGTGCGCCCAGCCACTGAGTTCAAGCCGGAAGTCGCGTCGCTCAACATGGGCTCGATCAATTTCGGGCTCTATCACCTCGCGGACAAATACGAGACCTTCAAGTTCGACTGGGAAAAGCCGCATCTGGAAGCGACGCGCGACCTGGTCTTCCGCAATTCGTTCAAAGACATCGAATACATTCTTGCGACCTGCTACGACAACGGCACGCGCTTCGAGTTCGAGTGCTACGACATTGCCCATCTCTACAATCTCTCGCACTTTGCCGACCGTGGGCTGGTGAAGCCACCGTTCTTCGTGCAGTCGGTATTCGGGCTGCTCGGCGGCATCGGCACGCATCCTGAAGACGTCGCCCATATGAAGCGCACCGCCGACCGGCTGTTCGGCGACCAGTTCCGCTGGTCGGTGCTTGGTGCCGGCGCCAGCCAATTGCGCATCGCGGCGCAATCGGCAGCGCTTGGCGGCAACATCCGCGTCGGGCTCGAGGACAGTCTTTGGGCCGGCAAGGGTAAGCTTGCCAAATCGAACGTCGAACAGGTGGTGCTTGCCCGCAAGATCATCGAAGGCCTCGGCATGGAGGTGGCGACGCCCGACGAGGCGCGCGAGATCCTGTCATTGAAGGGCGGCGACAAGGTCGCGTTCTGAGGTGGATCGCGAGATCTGGGCTTATGACTATGACATCGCGACTGGTGCTGCCAGCAACCGGCGCACCTTCGCCCGCGTCGACGCCGGCCGGGGTGGCGCTGCGGCAGCCTGTTCGCAATAAACGGCCTTGGCATCAAGGGCGTTGCGGAACCACGCTTCGCCGGATGACGGCGGCTGAAAAAGGGGATAGAGGCGAATAAGGAAGCCGAGCGCTCGCTCGATTTCTAGACGATGGCGGCCACCTCGCTTCGCTGAGAGTTTGTCCATGAATTTCGACATTCCAGCCCGCACCGAAGATTACCGCGTCCGCATTGCCGACTTCGTCGAGCGTGAGATCCTGCCGCTCGAGGCCGACAAGACGTCCTATGACGCGCATGGAAATATCGCCTTGCCGCTGCTGGAGGCGCTTCGCGCCAAGGCGCGGATGGCGGGCCTGTGGTGCC
>NZ_RZTI01000185.1:0-8914 GCF_003997275.1 Mesorhizobium sp. M6A.T.Ce.TU.002.03.1.1 | reverse complement strand
CGCCGCAGCCGATGTCGAGGAAGCGCAGGCCCTCGAACGGCCGCGCCGCACGCGGGTCGCGGCCGAAGCGCGTCGCCACCTGGTCGCGTATATAGGCAAGCCGGATCGGATTGAACTTGTGCAGCGGACGGAACTTGCCGTTCGGATTCCACCATTCGGCGGCAAGGGCGGAAAAGCGCTCCACTTCTCCGGCATCGATCGTCGACCGTCGGGGTTCTGGCATGGCGTGTCTCCCGCAGACTCAAAAGTTCAGAGCGCGATCGGGTGCAAAACCGGATACGACTTTTGCTGATCGCGCTCTGGTGCGCTAGGAAGTCGGTCGCGAGGCAGCGAATGTCAAGGCAGCAATTTCGCCTGTCGACAGGCCAGTGCTCATGATGCCAGGCGGCACTGACTGCGATCTGCGCCTCGTCACCCAACCGGCAACTGGCGGCATGCCTTGCGAAACCCTAAGCATTTGGCTAAGGAGGCCGCGAATTCAGCGACCGGCCCGGCCGGACGCTCCCTTTCCGCTTTTCGGCCGTCGGCCCGGCATCCAGTCAAAGGCATTTCGCTTCCATGGCGCGCATCGTGATGAAATTCGGCGGAACCTCCGTCGCCGACATCGCCCGCATCCGCAATGTGGCGCGCCACGTCAAACGCGAGGTCGATGCCGGCCATGAGGTCGCGGTGGTCGTCTCGGCGATGGCCGGCAAGACCAACGAGCTCGTGCAATGGACGCGCGAAGCCTCGCCCATGCACGATGCACGCGAATATGACGCTGTCGTTGCCTCCGGCGAGCAGGTGACTGCCGGCCTGTTGGCGATCGCGCTGCAGAACATGGGCGTCCATGCCCGTTCCTGGCAAGGCTGGCAGATCCCGATCAAGACCGACAATGCGCATGGCGCGGCGCGCATTCTCGATATCGACGGCGCGTTCCTGATCAAGCGCTTCGGCGAGGGCCAGGTGGCGGTGGTCGCGGGTTTCCAGGGCATCGGGCCGGACAACCGCATCGCGACGCTCGGCCGTGGCGGCTCCGACACCAGTGCCGTCGCCATCGCGGCGGCGGTCAAGGCTGACCGCTGCGACATCTATACCGATGTCGACGGGGTCTACACCACCGATCCGCGCATCGAGCCGAAGGCGCGGCGGCTGGCCAAGATTTCCTTCGAGGAAATGCTTGAAATGGCCTCGCTCGGCGCCAAGGTCCTGCAGGTGCGCTCGGTCGAGCTTGCCATGGTGCACAGGGTGCGTACTTTCGTGCGGTCGTCCTTCGACGATCCCGACGCGCCCGGAATGGGGGATTTGCTCAATCCGCCCGGAACGCTTATTTGCGACGAGGAAGAGATCGTGGAACAGCAGGTCGTCACCGGAATTGCCTACGCGAAGGACGAAGCGCAGATTTCGCTGCGCCGTGTCGGCGACCGGCCGGGCGTCGCCGCCGGCATTTTCGGGCCGCTGGCCGAAGCCAACATCAATGTCGACATGATCGTCCAGAACATTTCCGAGGACGGCAAGTTCACCGACATGACCTTCACCGTGCCGTCCGGCGATGTCGACAAGGCGCTTGCCGTGCTCGAGCGGCTGAAGGCCACGATCGGCTACGACGTCGTGCAGTCGGAAGCCGGCATGTCGAAGGTCTCGGTCATCGGCATCGGCATGCGTAGCCATGCGGGCGTTGCGGCCACCGCCTTCAAGGCGCTGGCCGACAAGGCGATCAACATCCGCGCGATCACGACCTCCGAGATCAAGATTTCGATCCTGATCGACGGTCCCTACACCGAACTTGCGGTTCGTACTTTGCATTCCGTCTACGGTCTGGATAAGCAGTAGCAGACTGCATCGGCCCGAAAATCGGAGTCGATTCTCGGAAAGCACGATGCAGCAGATCGAAAGTCTTAGAGCGTCCTTTGTGCGTCCAATTGGATGCATGGCGCTCTAATTGAGTTGTTGCGTGAGCGCCGGCCGCGGGAGAAACTGCGGCGGGCAGAATGTCCATTGGAGAACAAGCCGCGATGCGTGATACGGCCAGCGGCCCGCGCGTTTTGCTGAAACGGCTCCGCGAGCTCATGCAGGAGCCGCTGGAGCCGCAGGAGCGGCTCGACCGTATCGTGCGCGACATCGCCTCCAACATGGTCGCCGAAGTGTGCTCGCTTTATGTGCTACGCGCCGATTCGGTGCTCGAACTCTATGCCACCGAGGGCTTGAACCCGAAAGCCGTCCATTTGGCGCAGCTCAGGCTGGGGGAAGGCCTCGTCGGCACGATCGCGGCCTCAGCACGGCCGCTCAATCTCTCCAACGCGCAGGAACATCCCGCCTTCGCCTATCTGCCGGAGACAGGGGAAGAGATCTATAATTCCTTCCTTGGTGTGCCGGTGCTCAGGGCAGGGCGCACGCTCGGTGTGCTGGTCGTCCAGAACAAGACCATGCGCCACTATCGCGACGACGAGGTCGAGGCGCTGGAAACGACGGCGATGGTGATCGCCGAGATGATTGCCACCGGCGACCTTGCCCGGCTGACCCGGCCCGGGCTCGAACTCGACCTGCGCCGCCCGGTGAGCTTTACCGGCCTGTCCTTCAACGAGGGCGTCGGGCTTGGTCATGTCGTGCTGCACGAGCCGCGCATCGTCGTCACCAATCTGTTCAACGAGGACAGCGAAGAGGAGATCAAGCGGCTCGATGCTTCCCTCGGTTCGCTCAGGCTCTCCATCGACGACATGCTGGAACGCCGCGAAGTCGCCTTCGAGGGCGAGCATCGCCAGGTGCTCGAAGCTTATCGCATGTTCGCCAACGACAGCGGCTGGGTGCGCCGGCTGGAAGAGGCGATCCGCAACGGCCTGACGGCAGAAGCGGCGGTGGAAAAAGTGCAGAGCGACATGCGTGCCCGCATGCTGCACATGACCGATCCGTATCTGCGCGAGCGGATGAGCGATTTCGACGATCTGGCCAACCGGTTGCTGCGCCAGTTGATGGGGCGCGGGCCGGACGATGTCGCGGCCTCGCTGCCGAAGGACGCTATCATCGTAGCCCGCTCGATGGGCGCCGCCGAACTGCTCGATTATCCCAGAGACAAGCTGCGCGGCGTGGTGCTGGAGGACGGCGCGGCGACCAGCCATGTCGTCATCGTGGCGCGGGCTATGGGCATACCGGTCGCCGGCCAGATGAAGGGCGCCGTTTCCATGGCGGAAAACGGCGACGCCATCATTGTCGACGGCGAAGAAGGCGCGATCCATCTGCGCCCTCAGCCCGACCTCGAAGCCGCCTATGCCGAAAAGGTCCGCTTCCGGGCGCGGCGGCAGGAGGTCTACCGCGAACTGCGCAAGAAGCCGTCGGTGACCAAGGATGGCGTCCAGGTCGACCTTTTGATGAATGCGGGCCTGGCCGTCGATCTGCCGCAGCTTGCCGAGGCGGGCGCCGCCGGCATCGGCCTGTTCCGCACCGAGCTGCAATTCATGGTCGCTTCGACCTTTCCGCGTGCGGAAGCCCAGGAACGGCTCTATCGAGATGTGCTCGACGCGGCGCGGGGCAAGCCGGTGACCTTCCGCACCATCGATATCGGCGGCGACAAGGTGCTGCCCTACTTCAAGGACACGATCCAGGAAGAGAATCCGGCGCTCGGCTGGCGCGCCATCCGCTTGACGCTCGACCGGCCGGGCCTGTTGCGCACCCAGATCCGCGCGCTTCTGAAGGCCTGCGGCGGGCGTGAACTGAAGCTGATGCTGCCAATGGTGACGGAACTCGGCGAGATCGCGCAGGCGCGCGAAATCGTCGACCGCGAGGTGCGGCATCTGTCGCGTTTTGCCCATCATTTGCCGACCAGCCTGAAGCTCGGAGCCATGCTGGAAGTGCCTTCGCTGCTGTTCCAGCTCGACGAGCTGATGAAGGCCGTCGATTTCGTCTCGGTCGGCTCGAACGATCTGTTCCAGTTCGTCATGGCGGTCGATCGCGGCAACACGCAGCTCTCCGACCGTTTCGACACGCTGTCGACGCCATTCCTGCGCGTTCTGAAACAGGTCGCCGACGCCGGGGTGCGCAATAATACCCCGGTGACCTTGTGCGGCGAGCTGGCCGGCAAGCCGATCTCGGCGATGGCGCTGATCGGCCTTGGCTACCGTTCGATCTCGATGTCGCCGGCTTCGATCGGTCCGGTCAAGGCGATGCTGACGGAACTGCCACTGGCCGAGCTGCAAGCGTTTTTCGACGACAATCTCATGGCGCCGTCCCAGAAGTTGCCGATGCGGGCGCTGCTGCAAGCCTTTGCCGACGACCGCTCTATACCGCTATAGCATTCGCCATGATCAACCTGCCCCGCGACCGTATGGATCAAGTCGTCAAGCGTTTCGACGTGCTCGAAGCGCAGATGTCGGCCGGGCCGGCGGCGGACGCCTATGTCAAGATGGCGTCGGAATATGCCGACATCCAGGAGATGGTGGCAAAGATCAGGGCGCTGCGCACCGCCGAGCACGAACAGGCCGATCTGGAGGCGATGCTCGCCGACAAAAGCACAGATGCCGAAATGCGGGCATTGGCCGAGGCCGATCTGCCCGAGGTCAGGCAACGCATCGAAGCGTTGCAGAAGGACATCCAGATCCTGCTTCTGCCCAAGGATGCCGCCGACGACAAGAACGCCATCCTCGAAATCCGCGCGGGCACCGGCGGCGATGAGGCGGCTCTCTTTGCCGGCGACCTGTTTCGCATGTACGAACGCTACGCTGCGGCACGCGGCTGGCGTTTCGAGACGGCGTCGGCAAGCGAGGGCGAGGTCGGCGGCTACAAGGAAATCATCGCCACCATTTCAGGCAAGGGGGTCTTTGCCCATCTGAAATTCGAGTCCGGCGTGCATCGCGTGCAGCGCGTGCCGGCGACCGAGGCCGGCGGGCGCATCCACACCTCGGCGGCGACGGTTGCCGTGCTGCCCGAAGCGGAAGAGGTCGACATCGACATCAGGGCCGAAGACATCCGCATCGACACGATGCGCGCCTCGGGTTCGGGCGGCCAGCACGTCAATACCACCGATTCGGCGGTGCGCATCACCCATCTGCCGACCGGCATCATGGTGGTGCAGGCGGAGAAGTCGCAGCACCAGAACCGAGCGAAAGCCATGCAGATCCTGCGCGCCAGGCTTTACGACCTTGAGCGCGGCAAGGCTGACGAGGAGCGCTCCGAATCGCGCAAATCGCAGGTCGGTTCGGGCGATCGCTCGGAGCGCATCCGCACCTATAATTTCCCGCAAGGCCGCGTCACCGACCATCGCATCAATCTGACGCTCTACAAGCTCGACCGGGTTATGATGGGCGAACTCGACGAGATCATCGACGCGCTGATGGCCGATCACCAGTCGAAGCTGCTCGCCGATATCGGCCTCGATGGCTGACAATCTGCCTGGTACACTCGGGCCACTGCTGAAAGCGGCGCGGGCCCGCCTTGCCGCGGCCGCAGTCGCCGATCCGGCGCTGGATGCCAGGCTGATCGTCGAACATCTTTCCGGCACCACCCGCACACAAGCCATCGCCGATCCCGAATGCAGGGTCGATGCCGGCGCGATTGCCGCGATCGATGCAGCCTTGAGACGGCGCATCGCCGGCGAGCCGGTGCATCGCATCCTCGGCCATCGCGAATTCTACGGCTTGCGCCTGTCGCTGTCAGCGGAAACGCTGGAGCCGCGACCAGATACCGAAACGCTGGTCGAAGCAGTGCTGCCCTTCGTGAAGACCACAGCCGCACGGCAAGGCGAATGCCGCATCCTCGATCTCGGCACCGGCACCGGCGCCATCGCGCTGGCGCTGCTCAGCGCCGTTCCGGCGGCGGTCGCCACCGGTGTCGATATTTCGCAAGGCGCGCTGGCGACCGCCATGCGCAATGCCGAGGAATTGGGGTTGGCCGGCCGGTTTCAGGTGCTCAAATCCGACTGGTTCGAAAAAGTTTTTGGCCGATACCATGTAATTGCCGCCAACCCTCCCTATATAGCGTCCATAGACATCGAAAATCTGCAGGACGAAGTTCGCGATTTTGATCCACGCCGAGCCCTTGATGGCGGCGTGGACGGTCTTAGTCCCTACAGGATCATTGCCGCCGAGGCGGCAGGTTTTTTGGAAGCCGAAGGCAGGATTGCGGTCGAGATCGGCCACACGCAACGCAAAGAGGTCACTGACATATTCTCCGCAGCCGGCTATGCGCCGGCGGGGGTATTCTGGGATCTTGGCGGAAACGACAGGGTTCTGATCTTTGAACTGACAAAGCCGTGATGCAGTGCGAAAAAACGCTTGGCAATGCCGGGGAATGCGGCTAGGGTCGCCTTAACCGGATGAGACGAAGCAGGCAGTGCTCTTAGCGATTCGGTTTCCTTGGAAATAGCTGCCTTCTTGCGCAAACGACGCCCAAGCTTCGTGCGGGAATCGTCCGATAAGTGATGTAACCGGAACAGGATGACACGTGGCGCCAACGCAATCGATGCGGGCGAACGCCGGTGAAGAGACGAAACGGCTGGCTGCATGAGCGCCTCCGTTCGTGAAGAGTTTTCGAAAATTTCAAAATGAAGAGAGTCGAATGAGGCCACAACAGCAGAACAGGCGCATGCGCGGTCGCAACAACAGCGGCGGCGGCGGTAACAACAATAATAACAACAACCGCAAGGGCCCAAATCCCCTGACGCGCAACTACGAGAGCAACGGTCCGGACGTGAAGATCCGCGGATCGGCTCAGCAAATCGCCGAAAAATACGCAACCCTTGCCCGTGACGCGCAAAGCTCCGGCGACCGGGTGATGGCGGAAAACTATCTCCAGCACGCCGAGCACTACAATCGCATCATCGCTGCCGCACAGGCGCAGATACCGATCCAGAGCGCTCAGCAGAATCGCGACGATTTTGACGATGACGGCGACGAAGATCGCGACGAGTTCGACAATGCCGGCAACAGCAACGTCGGTGAGACGGCGGCTCCGGTGGTCAACCACGGTGCCGGCCCGCAGCCGGTCATCGACGGCACGCCAGCCGAGTTGGCGTTCAACCAGGAAAACGGCCGTGACAACGGCCGTGACAATCGCGACAACGGTGGGCGCGACAACGGTGGACGCGACAACAATGGCGGCCGCCATCGTGACCGCCGCCCCAATGGCGGCTACGGCCAGAACGGCCAGCGCGGCGAATATGGTGCGCGCGGCGAGCAGGGCGGACAGCGCAGCGACCAGAACCGGCGCAACGAGACGCCAGTACAGAATGAAACGCCCGTGCAGGCGCAAGCTGTGTCTCCGGTTGAGCCTGCTTCTGTGGCCGAACCCGCGCCGCAGTTCGAAAACTTTTCGCCGGCGGCTCTCGCTGCCCAGGCCGAGATGAACGAAGCAGCCACTGAAGGCGGCGCTGCCCGCCGCCCCAGGCGTCCGCGCCGTCCGCGCGTCAATGCTAACCAGGTGGATGGCGGCAACGACAATGCTGGCGCCGATAATGGGAATGCAGCGCCGGCGGAAGACGCCGGTGGCGAGCCCGCCATCGTCGACGTCAACAACTGATCGAGCAAGGCTTTCAGACATTCTTGGGCGGCGGAGAGAATCTCCGCCGTTTTTGTTTGTGCGCCCGTGGAATATTATGCGTTCGCCATTACCGGACGTCTTGAGGGGCCGTGGCTTGCGCACCATATCTCGCGTGAACAGGACCCGGCTCGAACGGGCGGGTCCGTCACCGCAATCTGATCCGGTGCCGCAAAGCGGGCCGGTGACGGAAGGAGACAGATATGAATCTTGAAAAATACTCCGAGCGCGTGCGCGGCTTCATCCAGTCTGCGCAAACAATGGCGCTCTCGCGCAACCACCAGCAGTTCACCCCCGAACATATATTGAAAGTGCTCGTCGACGACGACGAGGGCTTGGCCGCGTCGTTGATCGAGCGCGCCGGCGGCAGCGTTCGCGACGCCAAGCTTGGCGTCGAGACAGCACTTGAGGCAATGCCCAAGGTGGAAGGCGGCAACGGCCAGCTTTATCTGGCGCAGCCGCTGGCCAAAGTGTTCTCGACCGCCGAGGAACTGGCCAAGAAGGCCGGCGACAGTTTCGTCACGGTTGAGCGGCTGCTGACGGCGCTGGCGGTCGAGAAATCCGCCAAGACCGCCGATATCCTGACCAAAGCCGGCGTGACCCCACAGGCGCTGAACCAGGTGATCAACGAGGTCCGCAAGGGCCGCACCGCCGACTCGGCGAGCGCCGAGCAGGGATATGATGCGCTGAAGAAGTACGCGCGCGACCTCACCGCCGACGGCCGCGCCGGCAAGCTCGACCCCGTCATCGGCCGCGACGACGAGATCCGCCGCACCATCCAGGTGCTGTCGCGCCGCACCAAGAACAATCCGGTGCTGATCGGTGAACCCGGCGTCGGCAAGACGGCGATCGCCGAAGGGCTGGCGTTGCGCATCGTCAATGGCGACGTGCCGGAATCGCTCAAGGACAAGCAGTTGATGGCGCTCGACATGGGGTCGTTGATCGCCGGTGCAAAATATCGCGGCGAATTCGAGGAGCGGCTGAAGGCGGTGCTTTCGGAAGTCACCGCTGCCGCTGGCGGCATCATCCTGTTTATCGATGAGATGCACACGCTGGTCGGTGCCGGCAAGGCGGATGGCGCCATGGATGCGTCGAACCTGTTGAAGCCGGCGCTGGCACGCGGCGAACTGCATTGCGTCGGCGCGACGACGCTCGATGAGTACCGGAAGCATGTCGAGAAGGACGCGGCCCTTGCCCGCCGCTTCCAGCCGGTCTTCGTCAATGAGCCGACCGTCGAAGACACCGTCTCCATTCTGCGCGGCCTGAAGGAAAAATACGAGCAGCACCACAAGGTGCGCATCTCGGATTCGGCGCTGGTCGCGGCAGCGTCGCTGTCCAACCGCTATATCGCCGACCGATTTCTGCCGGACAAGGCGATCGACCTTGTCGCCGATGCCACGTCCCTGCTCCG
>NZ_RZTI01000184.1:0-8914 GCF_003997275.1 Mesorhizobium sp. M6A.T.Ce.TU.002.03.1.1 | reverse complement strand
CTTCTGACACAGCGCCCACAGGCGGATGTCGTCGGCATCGGCATCGGCGCGCCGGGGCCGCTTGATCCCAAGGCCGGCATCGTGATCGCCCCGCCGACCCTGGCCGGCTGGCACGACGTGCCGTTGATCGACATTCTCGGCCGGCAATTCGGCCTGCCGGTGCGGCTGGAGAACGACGCCAATGCGGCGGCTCTCGGCGAATGGCGCCTCGGCGCCGGCCGTGGCAGCGGCTCGCTGGTGTTCGTCACCGTGTCGACCGGCATTGGCGGCGGCGTGGTTGCCGACGGCCATATCTATCACGGCCGGCGCGGTCTGGCGGCCGAGATCGGCCACATGACCATCACCGGCGAGGGCGATCGCTGCTTCTGCGGCGCTGTCGGCTGTTTCGAGGCGGTCGCCTCCGGAACCGCGCTCGGGCGGCGCGCCACGGCGCTGACAGCGCCGGGCGATGGCTCCCTGCTCAGGCGCCTTTCGGCTGACGGCGACGTTTCGGCCAGGCACGTCGTCGAGGCCGCGCGTGCCGGCGATATCAGTGCGCTCGAATTGATCGAGGCGGAAGCGAAGTGGCTCGGCATCGGCTTCACCAACCTGCTTCACCTCTATTCGCCGGACCTGATCGTCATGGGCGGCGGCCTCGCCAACGGTTTCGACCTGTTGGCTCCAACCATCAGGGCAACCGTCGAGCAGCGGGCCATGCCGGCCTACCGGGATGTGCCGATCGTGCCGGCACAGCTCGGCGACCGCGCAGGACTGATCGGCGCGGCCAGCCTGATCCTGTGGGAGGGCGAAGCGGGCGCCCCACTGGCGATGGCGCAGGACGACGACAACGAACACGGCGCGACCGAACGTGCCGATGCCAGGGAGACAAGCCATGGCTGAGCTCAAGCTGCGTGGTGCGCGCAAGTCCTACGGATCCGTCGAGATCATCAAGGGCCTTGACCTGGACGTCGAGGACCGCGAATTCGTCGTCTTCGTTGGCCCGTCCGGCTGCGGCAAATCCACGCTGCTGCGCATGATCGCCGGCCTGGAAAAGATCACCGCCGGCGATTTGCTGATCGATGGCGTGCGGGCCAACGACATCGATCCATCCGAGCGGGGGCTCGCCATGGTGTTCCAGTCCTACGCGCTCTATCCGCACATGACGGTGGCCGAGAATATGGGCTTTGCACTGAAGATCGCCGGTGTTTCCGCCGCGGAAAAGGAACGCAAGGTGCGAGAGGCAGCCGAGGTGCTGCAGCTTTCGCATCTTCTCGACCGGCGGCCGAAGGCGCTGTCGGGCGGCCAGCGCCAACGTGTCGCCATCGGCCGCGCCATCGTGCGCAATCCCAAAGTTTTCCTGTTCGACGAGCCGCTGTCCAATCTCGACGCCGCCTTGCGGGTCAGCATGCGGCTTGAGCTGATGCGCCTGCATGAACATCTGGCCGCGACGATGATCTATGTCACCCACGACCAGACCGAGGCCATGACCATGGCCGACAAGATCGTCGTGCTGAACGGCGGCAACATCGAGCAAGTTGGTTCGCCGCTCGATCTTTATAACAAGCCGGCAAACATCTTCGTCGCCGGCTTTATCGGCTCGCCGAAGATGAACCTGCTGAGGCTGAAAGTGGCCGCGACTGGTCCCAAAGGCGTCTCCGTCACATTGCCGGACGGCTCGGCCTTGTCCGTGCCAGTTGCGGCGGGCGCAACCCGACCCGGCGACGAGTTGCTGCTCGGCATGCGGCCGGAGCATCTCCGCATCTCGGCCAACGGACAGTTCAAGGGGCAAGCCGTGCTGGCGGAGCGGCTGGGCAGCCTGACAATACTGCATGTCGAGGTCGCGCCCGATGTCACCCTGGTGGTGCAGGCCGAAGGTGGCGACACCACGCCGCTGCACAGCCCCATCGCGCTCGATATTTCTCCCGCGGTCTGCCATCTGTTTCGTATGGATGGCCCGGCGCTGGCCTCGCTGTCTTGAGTTGAATTCCCCGACATTCGGGAGACGTTGGCGGGACAGCGCCAGAGCCTGTCCTTCATCGCCGCGTTCTTCCTCCCTTTCCCTGCTGCGCTGCAGCACATTAAAAGCCGCTGCATACCATTTTAAATCTTGACGCGTGTCAAATTTTTCTAAAACATGCGGAAATGCTGACAGGCATCGGTCAGCGCTCTGGGAGGAGAAATGCCTGACGAAAAGTGGCCCGGACCGGGCGCGGAACCCGCAAACCGTTTGGCAATCGCTGATCGGTCGGCAGCTTGTCATCGCAAATGCCGGGCTGGCCTTCGCCGGCACAGGCACTCCGTTAGCCGTACAACGGTTCGATTGCGACACAACCAACAATTAGGAGGAGGAAGAGCATGCGTATGTTCAATTGCCTGACGCTTGGCGCCGGTCTGTTTGCAACCGTTATTTCCATGCCCGCCCAAGCCGAAGACGCGGCGAGGGTCGCGGCTATCGTCAAGGGTCTCGACAATCCGTTCTTCCAGTACATGCACCGGGGCATCGAAGAGCAGGCCAAGGCCGACAGCGTGGCCGTCACTATCCAGGCAGCCGCCAATATGGGCGACGCCACCGGACAGGCCGATCGGCTGACCGCCATGGCTATGCAGGATTTCGATTGCTATCTGGTCAATCCGATCAGCGTCTCCAACCTCGTCCAGGCACTGGTCCCTGTCGCCCAGAAGAACAAGCCGATCATCAACATCGACAGCACCATCGACGCCGAGCAGGCCAAGGCCGCCGGCTTCACCATCTCAACCTATATCGGCACCGACAACGTTGCCGCCGGCGTATTGGCAGGCGAGGAGATGCTGAAGCTGGTTCCTGCGGGCTCCAAGGTCGCGCTGGTGGCCGGCATCGTCGGCGATGTCGGCAGCAACGCCCGCATCAAGGGCTTCAAGCAGGCCGTCGAAGGCAAGCTCGAAGTCGTGGTGATGGTCAGCGCCGACTGGGACCGCGAGAAGGCGCTGACCGCGGCCACCGATATCCTGGCCGCGCATCCCGATCTCGCCGGTTTCTTCGCCGCCAACGACATCATGGCGCTCGGCGTCCAGCGCGCCGTCCAGACCTCGGGCAAGGACGTCAAGGTGATCGGCCTTGACGGCATCGTCGATGCGCTGAAATCGGTCGCGGCCGGCGAACTCTCCGCCACCGTCGCCCAGTATCCCTATGTCGTCGGCGCCATGGGCGTGGAGGCCTGTAAGGCGGCGGCCTTGGGCAAGGAACTGCCCGCCAACGTGCCGGCGCCGGTCTTGCTGATCAACAAAGACAATGCCGAAGCCTCGCTGAAGAACTTCCCGCGCCCGGGCGGCGACTATCCCGATCCCTTCCGCGAGATGTTGAAGTGAGCACTCCTGAACAAAACGCGCCCGTGCATACCGCGGGCGCGGCGGAGGAGAGCCGCCCCTCCCTGTCGGCTCTCCTCCTGGATCCTTCCTTCTGGGCCGACTGGGCATCGGTCGTCGGCCTTGTCGGCCTCGTCATCGTCTTCGGCATCGCCCAGCCGGTCTTTCTCAGCATCGCCAATCTGCAGGCCCTGCTGCTAGCGGCGGCGATCCTGGTCGTGCTGTCGATCGGCCAGACCTTCGTCGTGGCGACCGCCGGCATCGATCTCTCGCTGGCTGCCGCGGTTATGCTGGGCGCCATCATCCTCGGCCTTGTCGACGCCGCGGGTTATGGCATCTTCCTCGCCTGCGCGCTGGCTGTCGCCGCCACCAGCGCGGTCGGTTTCCTGAACGGCGTGCTCATCACAGCCGGGAAAATACCCGACTTCGTGGTGACGCTCGGCACGCTTTCGGGCGTCACCGGCCTCGGCCTAATCCTGTCAGGCGGCGAGCCGATAATGGTCGGCTCGACCTTCCTGCTGCGGCTGGCTTCGGGTTCCTTAGGGCCGTTCGGCTATCCCGTCTGGGTGGCGATCGCAGCCGTCATCGTGGCGCATATAGCGCTCTACCACACCCGCTTCGGCGTGCATCTGCTGGCGACCGGCGGCCAGGTCGAAAGCGCCGGCGCGCTCGGCATCCGCACCAACCGGGTCAAGATCGCCGCCTATACGATTTCAGGCTTCTGCGCCGGCATCGCCGCACTGCTCCTGGTGGCGCGCATCGGCTCGGCCGAACCGCAGATCAACACCAGCCTTCTCCTGAATTCGGTGGCGGCGGTGGTGCTCGGCGGAGTCAGCCTGTTCGGCGGCCGCGCCAGCATTCTTGGGCCGGCGATCGGCGCGCTGATGCTCACCGCGTTGGTCAACGGACTGACCCTGCTCAGCGTTTCGGCGTTCTACCAGCCGCTCGCCGTGGGCGCCATCGTGGTGCTGGCCGCTCTGATCATGCGGTACCAGAAATGAGCGCGGTCCATCATATCCCGCCATCCGAGGCGATCCTCGCCTGCCAAGGGCTGAGCAAGCATTTCGGCAGCATTCGCGCCTTCACCGACGTCGCGTTCCAGGCCCGCCGCGGCGAGGTCACCGCTGTCATCGGCGACAATGGCGCCGGCAAGTCGACGCTAATACGCTGTCTGGTCGGCGTGCATGTGCCGGATGGCGGCGAAATCTTCTTCGACGGCCAGCCGCGTCCCTTCGCCAACCCCGACGAGGCGCGCAAGGCCGGCATCGAGACGGTGCACCAGAACCTGGCGCTGATCGACGAATTGACCGTGGCGCAGAACCTGTTCCTCAACCGCGAGATCGTGCGCCGGATCGGCCCCTTTGCCCTGCTCGACCGCAAAGCCATGAAACAACAGGCGCGCGCCATGCTGTCGCGCCTGTCGATCAACATGCCTTCGGTCAGCCAGCGCGTGCGGCGCCTGTCGGGCGGACAGCGACAGGCGATCTCAATCTGCCGCGCCGCGGGTTCAGGCGCCAAGGTGGTGGTGATGGACGAACCGACGGCAGCGCTCGGCGTGCAGGAGACGGCCAATGTCGAAGCCCTGATCCGGCGGCTGCGCGAACAGGCCGTCAGCGTCATCCTGGTCAGCCATAATTTTGATCAGGTGCGGCGCCTGTCCGACCAGATCTGGGTGATGCGGGCGGGACGGATGGTGGCAACGGTCCGATCGTCCGAGACCACCGGCAACGAACTCGTCGCACTTGTCACCGGCGCGGCGTAGAGGCAACCCACCCGGCCATCTCGTTACGAATTGAATGATACAAAGGGAGTTTGCGAGTGGCGATAATCCGTGTCGGACTTGTGGGTCTTGGCGAGGTCGCGCAGTCGATCCATCTGCCGGTGCTGGCCGACCAGCGCGATCGCTGGCTGATAGCGGGCGTCCATGACGTCTCGCCGAGCCTGGTGGCGCTGTGCACATCCGAATACCCAACCGCCAAGGCCTTCGAAACGGCAGAAGCGCTGATCAATTCGCCCGACATCGACGCAGTTTTTGTTCTGTCATCAGATGACACCCACAGCCGTTTCGTCCGAGCTGCCGTAGCAGCCGACAAGCACCTCCTTCTGGAAAAACCCGCTTGTCTGACGGTGCGCGAGATCGACGAACTGCTGGTGCTGACGACGAATTACGCCAAGACGATCTTCGTCGGCTACATGCGCCGCTATGCACCTGCCTATCTGGCTGCCAGGGACGAACTACCCGCCTTCGCCGACATCACTCATGTGCGCATCTTCGACCTGATCTCCGAAGGCCGGCATTTCCTGAAGAAGAGCCAGAACATCCTCTATCCCAGCGATATCGACTCGGCGCTACTGGCACGCGGCGCCAGGGAGCGCGACACGCTGATCCGCGAAGTCGTGGGTGCCGATGCGCCGGCCGATCTCGTGCGCGCCTATCGCGGCCTGACCGCGCTGTCGTCGCACCACATCTCAGCGATGCGCGGGCTCATCGGCGAACCGGTTCGCGTGCTCGCCGCGCACCGGACCAATGGCGGCGCCAACACCTCAGTGACCTTCGACTACGGCCATTTCGCCTGCCAGTATGACGCGGTGGTCGACGATCTCGGCCTGTTCGATGCCATGATCGAGGTGCGCTCGAACACCAAACGCATCCGCATCGTCTACGACACGCCCTATATCCGCAGCCTGCCGACACGGCTCGAAGTGACGGAAGCCGGACCGCTCGGCCCGGTCACGCGGACCTTCGGGCCGCTCTATGGCGACGCCTTCTCCAACGAGCTGGAGACTTTCCACCGCCACATCTCAGATGGCACCAGGCCATTGACGGACCTGGCGGATTCGCGCCGCGACCTGGCGCTGATGGCCGAGATCATCGCGCGGATGAAGGAGGCTGGCGGGCGCTGAGTGCCCGCGCCTACTTCCCGCAATGGTGATCGTTGATCTTGTTTAGCGCATTCGCGTCGGGTCCGATCCGGTGGTAGGAGCAGGCTCCTGCGGCCGTGGTGACCAACTGCTGGTCATAGTAGCGCGGGCCGCCAAACAGGATGTCGATGATATCGTCTTCGGCGGGAACGTAGCGTTCGGATTGAACCCGGTGGTCGCGGTGCTTGTCGCCCGCGAAGGCGGAAGCGGATAGGCTACAGCCTATCGCGAGAGCGAGCACGCGGATCGCAAAGCGTCTTGTCGTCATCGGCAATCACCTTCTGGCCGTTCAGCGTCTCACCATACATCCAAAATCGCCAGCCGAGCAAAAGTTCCCCGGATCGTCCGAGGCGACGAAAAACCTGCCATCCTTGCCGATCCCCGCCTGTCACAATAGGTTTATCCTGCGGCGCTAGGGAGAGCGTTCTCGCATCCGGCGCTCAGCCGGATCCGTCTCTTCACACGAAGTGGGGTTTTCCATGCGCAAGATCATTCTCGCCGTCATGTTTTTGGCATCCGCCATCGCAGGCGCTTCAGCTGCCGACGGCACGCTGGTCCTCTATACCAGCCAGCCCAACACCGACGCTCAGCAGACCGTCGATGCCTTCATGGCGAAATACCCCGCAGTCAAGGTCGAATGGGTGCGCGATGGAACACCGAAGATCCTGGCCAAGCTGCGTGCTGAGATCGAAGCCGGCCAGCCGCAGGCGGACGTGCTTCTGATCGCCGACGTTGTGACCATGGAAGGGCTGAAGAAGGAAGGAAGGCTGCTCGCCTATCCCGAGGCCGATGTCTCCGGCATCGACGCCACCCTCTACGACAAGGACAAGACCTATTTCTCGACCAAGCTGATCACCACCGGCATTGTCTACAACACCAAGGCGCCCTTCGTGCCGGCGAGCTGGGAAGACCTCACCAGGCCGGAGGCGAAGGGCCTTGTCGCGATGCCCAGCCCGCTGACCTCGGGTGCGGCGATGATCCACACCGTGACGCTGACCGGAAACCTGCCGGAAGGCTGGGACTATTACAACGCGCTCGCCAAGAACGGCGCCCAGGCAAGCGGCGGCAATGGCGACGTGCTGAAGGCCGTCAGCGGCGGCGACAAGCTGTTCGGCATGATTGTCGACTACATGCCCATCCGCGAAAGGGCCAAGGGCGCGCCCGTCGAGTTCGTATTCCCGAGGGAAGGCGTCTCGGCCGTCACCGAGCCTGTCGCCATACTGTCCACGGCCAAGAACACCGAGGCGGCCAAGGCCTTCGTCGATTTCCTGCTGTCCAAGGACGGACAGCAAGCCGCCGCGAAGATGGGCTACATTCCGGCGCGCGCCGATATTGCCTTGCCGGCCGGCTATCCCGATCGCTCGTCGATCAAGGTGCTGCGCTACGATGCGGCCGCCGCGCTCGCCAACGACGCCGCCAACAAGGAAAAGTTCGGCGCCGTGATGAGCCAGTAGCGAGTCCAGCCGCCAGTGGTATCGTCCGCGCAGTATATCCTCCCCGGGCAGTCCGTGCCGGCACGGCGCGGGCCCGGGGTGCGGACCACATCGGGGTTTCGCGCGTCGGCGCTCGCCGTTCTGCTGGTCATCGCCCTGCTCAGTCTGCTGCCGATGGTCAGGCTCCTCGTCGCGGCCGTTGCGCCGGGCGGTGAGCTCGATTTCGGCGCATTCGCCGAACGCCTGGCCAAGCCCGCCGCCTTACGGGCGACGTGGCATACGCTGGATACTGCCTTTTTCGGCGCCGTGCTGGCGGTCTGCCTCGGTGGCCCCGTCGCCATCGCCGTCACCATGACCGACCTGCCCGGGCGAAAGCCCCTTGGTTTCCTGCTTTTGCTGCCGCTGATGATCGCGCCGCAGGTGACCGCTTTGTCGTGGCTGCATCTGTTTGGCCCGTCCAGCACGCTTCTCGGCATGGTCGGCATGGCGCCGCCACCGGGCACACCCAATCCGATGCTCGGCCGCAATGGCATCATCCTGCTTTACGCAGTCCAGCACGCGCCGATCGTCTTCATCACGTTGCGGGCGGGGCTTTCGCGGATTCCTCGCGATCTCGTCGAAGCAGCCAGGGCCTCCGGCGCCAGGCCGCTCTTCGTGCTGCGAACCATCGTCCTGCCAATCGTGCGTCCTTATATCGTGGCTTCGGCGGCACTCGCCTTCGTTTCCGGCGTCGGCAATTTCGGTATCCCGGCCCTGCTTGGAATGCCGGTCAACTACCTGACGTTGCCGACGCTGATCTATCAGGACCTGTCGAGTTTTGGACCTGGCGTCTTGCCGCAGATCACCGCGCTGTCGGTGCTGGTCGGCGTGCTGGCGCTGGCCGGTGTCACTTGCCAGTCGCTGGCTCTGCGCGGCGCCGCTCACCGCTTTACTTCAGGCACGCCGGCGCGTTTCGAGCTCGGGCGCTACCGCCTGCTGCTGGCCGGTCTCGGTTGGCTGGCGATCGGCTTCATCCTCGTGCTTCCGGCTTGCGCTCTGCTGGCGACGTCGCTCGTGCCGTCCTTCGGTGTCCCGCTTGGCTGGCAAACGTTGACCGCGTCCAA
Source organism: Mesorhizobium sp. M6A.T.Ce.TU.002.03.1.1 (assembly GCF_003997275.1). Taxonomy (NCBI): domain Bacteria; kingdom Pseudomonadati; phylum Pseudomonadota; class Alphaproteobacteria; order Hyphomicrobiales; family Phyllobacteriaceae; genus Mesorhizobium; species Mesorhizobium sp. M6A.T.Ce.TU.002.03.1.1. The sequence continues at coordinate 135 of NZ_RZTI01000184.1, read as the reverse complement.
CTATGCCGAGGTTCTTGTCCGCCAGGCTTCGACCGTTCGCGCCTTCCGCAATTCCCTTCTTTTTGCCGGTGCTGCGGCACTGATCCTCGCCATCGGCGTCATCCCGGCGACCGCTGTGCTCGAACGGCTCGGCCG
>NZ_RZTI01000183.1:0-8948 GCF_003997275.1 Mesorhizobium sp. M6A.T.Ce.TU.002.03.1.1 | reverse complement strand
ACCAGCCGCCGCTCGAGGAGGTCGTGCCTGATATTGCCGAGGCCGTCACGCCGGACGTGGTCATTCCGCTGCCTCAGCCGAAACCGGTCGACAAACCCGTCGAGGCCAAGCCAAAGAAGCAGGCGAAGGTGAAGGAGCCGGCTGAGGTCAAGGCGAAGAAACCAGTCAAAGAGGCCAGACAGCGCCCGAAAAAGGAGAAAGCCGCACCGCCCCGGACAACGGCCAGTGTCGCTGCGAAGCCCGCAACCAGGGCGGCCGCACCGAAATCGGCCAAAGCGGCGGCCTCGAGACGCGGCGACTCATCCAAGTGGGACTCGCGCCTGGGTGCATGGATCAGGCGGCACACGGATTATCCGAGGGCGGCGAAAGCCCGGCGCGCGGAGGGTAGTCCGCAAGTCACCTTTACGGTCGACGGATCCGGCCGAGTCCTATCCGCCCGGCTGGCTCGTTCCTCCGGCGATGCCGACCTCGATCGTGCGGCGCTCAGCGCGCTGCAAGGTGCCAAAGTGCCGACGCCGCCGCCAGAACTCGGCTCGCGGATAAGTCGCACGGCGCCCTTCGTGTTCAACCTGCGCAACTAGGCAGCACGACCGAGGACCGGTTCTTCCGGATCCAGGTCGTCTTTGCCGGATGCGGACCATTGCAGTCCGCAAAGACGATTTTTGACTATCAATCGTCATCTCACTGTCATATGCCGGCCATATACATCCATAATTCCGGATTCTAGGATACATGGACAAGAACACCGCTCTTCTCGCATTGGCAGCGCTTGGCCAGGACACCAGGCTCGAAGTGTTTCGCCTGCTGGTCCGGGCGGGCGCAGATGGTGTTCCCGCTGGCGAGATCGCCTCGCGCCTCGGTACGGTGCAAAACACAATGTCGGCGCATCTGAAGGTTCTCGACCATGCCGGCCTCGTGCGCGCAGAGCGCGACGGCCGGACAATCCGCTACGTCGCCGACATGACCGGCTTTCGCGATCTGCTTGCCTATCTCATGGAGGATTGCTGCAACGGTGCGCCGGAGCTCTGCCAGCCGGTCATCCAGGCGGTGACCTGCAACTGTTAGAAGGACGCCATGAGTGAGCCATACAACGTTCTTTTCCTGTGCACCGGCAATTCGGCAAGGTCGATCCTCGCCGAGGCGATTCTGAACCGTGTCGGCGCCGGCAAGTTCAGGGCCTATTCGGCCGGATCGCGCCCGAAGGGAGAGGTCCATCCCTACGCGCTCCAGCTTTTGAAAACCCTCAACCACGACACGTCCTTCGCCCGTTCGAAAGACTGGCAGGAATTCGCAGCTCCCGGTGCGCCCGAGATGAATTTCGTTTTCACCGTCTGCGACAACGCGGCCAATGAATCGTGCCCGGTCTGGCCGGGGCAGCCGATGACGGCGCATTGGGGCGTGCCCGACCCGGCCGCCGTGGACGGCACGGACGCCGAAAAGCACCTGGCCTTTGCCGAAGCCTACCGCATGCTCAACAATCGGATCTCGATCTTTGTCAGCCTGCCGATGAACACGATCGACAAGCTCGCCCTGCAGAAACGGCTGGATGAAATTGGCCGCGATCTGCCGAAAGTGGGCTAACCATGGCGGCTGACCTGCCCCGTCGCATTGTCGCGGAAGCGCTCGGCACGGCAATGCTAGTCGCGACGGTCGTCGGGTCCGGCATCATGGCCGACAGGCTGACGGATGATGCGGGTCTTGCCTTGCTCGGCAATACCTTGCCGACCGGAGCGATCCTGGTGGTGCTGATCACCATACTCGGACCGATTTCCGGGGCGCATTTCAATCCGGCAGTGACGCTGGTTTTTGCGCTGAGGCGCGAAATCGACGCGACCACGGCTTTGGCCTATATCGTGGCCCAGATTGTCGGCGGCGTCGCTGGAACGTTGCTGGCGCACGCCATGTTCGAACTGCCGATTTTTCAGATCTCCCAAACCGTGCGGACCGGAAACGGACAATGGATTGCCGAATTGGTGGCCGCCTTTGGTCTGGTCTTCACCATTCTTGCGGGCCTTCGCTTCCGTTCGGAGTCCATCCCTTGGCTCGTCGGGCTCTACATCACCGCGGCCTATTGGTTCACGGCTTCGACGTCGTTTGCCAATCCAGCGGTCGCCATTGCGCGGGCGGTTTCCAACACATTCGCGGGCATCCGGCCGATGGATTTGCCGGCGTTTATCGTCGCCGAACTTCTGGGCGCGCTGCTTGCCATGGCCTTGGCAGGATGGCTGCTCACCGAGCCTAAACCAATCAGACAGATGAGAGCCGCGAAATGACTATCACCATCTATCACAACCCCGACTGCGGCACCTCGCGCAACACGCTCGCCATCATCAGGCAGTCGGGTGAAGAGCCTGAGGTGATCGAGTATCTGAAGAACCCGCCGTCGCGCGAACGGCTGGTCGAGCTGATCGCGGCGATGGGGATGACGCCGCGCGAATTGCTGCGCGAGAAGGGCACGCCGTACGCCGAGCTCAATCTCGGCGATCCCAAATGGACCGACGACGAGATCGTCGATTTCATGCTGAAGCATCCGATCCTGATCAACCGGCCGATTGTCGTCACGCCGCTCGGCACCATGCTCGCACGGCCGTCCGAAGCGGTTCTCGACATCCTGCCCAACCCGGATATCGGGCCGTTCACCAAGGAAGACGGCGAAGTCGTCATCGACGAGCAGGGCAAGCGCGTTGCCTGACCAGATACCCGAAGATTCCTTGCCGAACGTGGACGAAGACCAGTTCCGGCCGATCGACCTGCAGGCGCTGCTCGACGTGCCGCGGTCGATCCACAAGCCTCGCGTGCTGATGCTCTACGGCTCGCTGCGCGAGCGGTCCTACTCCCGGCTGGCGACGGAGGAAGCCGCTCGCATCTTGCGTCGCCTGGGCGCCGAGGTGCGCATCTACAATCCCGCTGGCCTGCCGCTGCCGGATTCGACGTCGGCCGACCACGCCAAAGTCCAGGAGCTGCGAAACCTGTCGGTCTGGTCGGAAGCGCAGGTCTGGTGCTCGCCCGAGCGGCATGGCTCGATGACGGGAGTCATGAAGGCGCAGATCGATTGGCTGCCGCTCTCGGCTGGCGGCGTCAGGACGACGCAAGGCCGCACGCTCGCGGTGATGCAGGTTTCCGGCGGCTCGCAGAGCTTCAACGCCGTCAACCAGCTTCGTATCCTCGGCCGCTGGATGCGGATGGTCACCATCCCCAACCAGTCGTCGGTGGCCAAGGCTTTCAATGAGTTCGACGAGGCTGGCCGCATGAAGCCGTCACCGTACTATAACCGGATCGTCGATGTGATGGAGGAGCTGATGAAGTTCACGCTGCTCCTGCGTGATCGATCCGCCTATCTCACGGACCGTTATTCCGAGCGCGTCGAAAGCGCTGAAGAGGTTGCCAAACGGGTCAGTCAGCGGTCGATCTGAGGTGATTGCCGCTCTTCGGCGTCGTAGCCGGATGCAGGATTATCCTGATCGGTCTCACAAGCGATCGGGGTTGGATACCGGTATACGACTAATTCGAGAATTTTCGAAATAGGGTTGACGCCACGTATTTCCGGCGCTACCTTATTTCCATGAAACTCGAACAAGCAGCAAAACAGCTCGAGGCGCTCGGCAATCCAACGCGGCTCAACCTCTATCGCACGCTGGTGAGGGCAGGCGAAACCGGACGACCCGTCGGTTATCTGCAGGAAACCCTCGGCATCGCTGCGTCAACCCTGTCGCACCATCTGCACCGGCTTATCCTGACCGGCCTGGTTACCCAGGAGCGCCAGGCAACGACCTTGATCTGCCGTGCCAATTACCCCGTCATGAACGATCTGCTCGGCTTTCTTGCCGACGAATGTTGTGCCGACGCTGCATGCGGTCCGGCGGTCGGCGAGGCGGCTGCGTAACTCTTTTTTGGCCAATATTTCTATAGTCCTAGAAGCATAGAAGGTGCGTCATGGCTCCCAATAGTAATCTCCCGGTCGCCATCATCGGCGGCGGACCTGTCGGTCTGGCCGCAGCGGCCCAACTTGTCAGCCGCGGCCTTCCGGTCAGGGTTTACGAGGCGGGTTCCGCGGTCGGCTCGAACCTTCTGGATTGGGGCCATGTGCGGGTTTTCACGCCGTGGCGCTATTGTGTCGATGCGGTCGCCCGAAAACTTCTCGAGAGCCACGGCTGGCAAATGCCGGAGCCGGAGGCATTCCCTACAGCCGATGAGATCGTCGGCCAGTATCTCGCGCCGCTCGCAAAGCTCCCCGAACTGGCGCCGTCGATCGAGACCAATGCCCGCGTTGTCGGCATTTCCCGGTGGGGCGCCGACAAGGTGTTGAGCAAGGCGCGCGAGACGCGGCCGTTCATGCTTCTGGTCGAAACGGCGCAAGGCACGCGCCGGGACAGCGCTCGTGCCGTCATCGACGCGTCCGGCACATGGCAGACGCCGAATCCGCTCGGTGCCGGCGGCTTGCCGGCCGAAGGTGAGAGGGAATTCGGAGATCGCATCGCCTACGGCATCCCGGATGTTCTCGGCCGCGACCGTCATCTCTATGCAGGCCGCACGACATTGGTGGTGGGCGCCGGCCATTCCGCCGCCAACGCCTTGCTGGAATTGGACAGGCTTGCGCAAACCGAGCCGGGCACGTCGGCACTATGGGTGACGCGCAGCACCGACCTTGTCCGTATCTATGGCGGCGGCGATGCCGACGCCCTGCCGGCGCGGGGCGAGCTTGGTTCGGATGTCCGGCATCTCGCCGAGAGCGGACGCGTGCGGCTGGTGACGGGCTTTGCCACGGTTGCCATTCGCGAGATCGACGGCCGGCTGGTTGTCGAAGGCAAGACAAAGGATGGATCGCGCACGCTCGGACCCGTCGACAGGGTCATCGCCGCGACCGGTCAGCGCCCCGACCTTGCACTGACCCGGGAGCTCCGGCTGGACCTCGACCCGTGGCTCGAAGGCGTCAAGGCGCTGGGGCCGCTCATCGACCCCAATGAACACTCCTGCGGTGATGTCCCGCCGCACGGTCATCGCGAGCTCAGCCACCCCGAGCCCGATTTCTACACGGTCGGCGTCAAAAGCTATGGCCGGGCGCCGACGTTCCTGCTGCTGACCGGCTACGAGCAGGTCCGCTCGGTCGCCGCGGCGATCGCCGGCGACATGGCTGCGGCCGATGCCGTGCAGCTGGTGTTGCCCGAGACCGGCGTTTGCACGGTGCCGGTATCGCTTTCAAGCACGTCGTCCCACGGTTGCTGCGGCGGACCAGCGCCGGCTGCTGTCGATGCCTGCTGTGTCGACGACGCCAAGGCAAAGGCGAGCGGCAAGTCTGGCTGCGGCTGCGGCTGCGGCAGCACGCAAGCGATCGCAGCAGTGCGCAGCGGCGATCTCGAGATTGCGGATGCCGCTCAATGAGCGACCGGAAGATCCCGGCTGCGGCACTCTGGGCGTTGGGGCTGACGCAGATCATCGGCTACGGCACGCTCTATTACAGCTTTAGCATCCTGGTGCCGTCGATCGCGCTCGAGTTCGCCTGGCCGGAACAATGGGTTTTCGGCGCCTTGTCGGCGTCGCTGCTGGTGGGTGGCCTGTTTGCCCCGACAGCCGGGCGCTGGGCCGATCGTTTCGGCGCCGGCCGGGTGATGACCTTTGGCTCGGCAGCCGCGGCGGCAGCGCTTGTCGCTTGCGCGCTAGCACCCGGTCGGGTGACCTTCGTTTTGGCGTTGATGGCCATGGAACTGGCGTCCGCGTTCGTGCTCTACAGCGCCGCTTTCGTGGCGATCGTCCAGGTCGGCGGAGCCAGGGCGCAGCGAAGCATCACCCATCTGACGCTGATCGCCGGCTTCGCCTCCACGCTGTTCTGGCCGCTGACGGCGGCACTGCACGAATACCTGACCTGGCGCGAGGTCTACCTGGTCTTTGCCGGCATCAATGTCGCCATCTGCCTGCCCATCCATGCCTGGCTGGCACGGCTGTCGCATCGGACAGATGAAAGTGCTTCACCGATACCTGCGGCCATCGGGTCGGCAGGCGGTGCGGTTGCCTCGCGCGACCGCAGCAGAGTGTTTCTGCTCATGCTTGGCGGCTTCGCGGTCGAGGGCTTCGTGCTGTCCTCGATCCTCGTTCACATGGTGCCGCTGACGACGGCGCTCGGGCTTGGCTCAGCCGGGCTTGTCGTAACCACGCTTTTCGGGCCGTCCCAGGTGGCGAGCCGGCTGATCAACATGCTGTTCGGCGGCCGGCTGGCGCAGGCCTGGCTCGCGGTCATCGGCGCGACCTTGTTGCCGCTCGGCCTTGTCGCCCTGCTGGCGACGACACCATCGGTGGCCGGAGCCATCGCCTTCGTCATCCTGTTTGGATTGGGCTCGGGCCTCGCCAGCATCGTCGGGGGCACGCTGCCCCTGGAACTATTCGGACGGGAGCGCTACGGCGCCCGGCTCGGCTGGGTGACGGCGGCGCGTCAGTTCTCGTCAGCGCTTGCACCCTTTGCCCTTGCCATGGCGATGGCGGGCATGGGCATCCAACCGTCGCTCTGGTTGACCGCGGCGGTCGGCATGCTCGGCATATTGGCTTTCTCGGCAATCATCTTGATCAGAAGGCAGCCTCTTGGGGCTGCGATCCCTCTTGTGAACGCCAATAGCCGCTGATCCTGATGCATGTTGCCCAAAAGTGCAGCGGTTTTGGGATCACGACATGCATAAAAACAATAACTTAAGGCGCATCGCGTGAATCCTTTCAGACGTGACGCGCTTTAAAAGTCTGCCGCCCAGATCGGCGGATGCCGCGTCGGCCATTGCGTTACCTGCTCCAGCTCATGGGCAATGCGGAGCAGCCGGTGATCCTCATTCTGGCGGGCAACGAGCTGGATACCGATCGGCACGCCGCCCTCGGACTGAAAGAGCGGAATACTGGCGGCGGGCTGCCCGGTGACGTTGAAGATCTCGGTAAAGGGTGCGAATCCGTAGGCCCTGTTTGCCCATTCCTCATAGTCGAAATGCGCGCCGTTGCCGTTGATTTCGCCCAGGCGGGGCGGCAATTCGGCCGTGGTCGGCGTCATGATCAGATCGAACCGATCGAATTTCCTCGCCATGGCGAAGGATGCCCGATGGGCGCAACTCTGCGCATCGAGGTAATCGGCCGCCGAGGCTTGTTCGAAGCGTTCCAGCGCGTGGCGGCTCAGTCGCTCGATTTCACCGTTTTCCGGCATGCGGCCGATCTCACCGGCTCGTTCCCGGATGGTCAGGCCGATCTCCGACATCCAAAGGAGGCTCCAGCCGTCGCCGCAATCGACCTCGGGTGGAAACGATGCTTCCTCCACCTCGTGCCCCAGCTCCTCGAGCAGCGCCATGGCTTCCAGAAACCGGGTCTTGATTTCGGGCGTGACATCAGTGCCATCGGCTCGCCGTCCCAGGCAGGCGATGCGCAGGCGTTCGCTCGGCGTGCGCAGCCAGTCGAAATAGGAGGGCACGGATCTGGACACGCGGTAAGGCGCCCCCAGTTCCGGGCCGGCAGTCATATCCAGCATGGCCGCGCTGTCGCGGACCGTGCGCGAAAGCACGTTCTCGGCATGGAGTCCGGCTCCGATCTCGCCGCGATAAGGGCCGAGAGGATTAAGGGCGCGGGAAGGTTTTAGGCCGAACAAGCCGCAGCAGGCCGCCGGCACGCGGATCGATCCGCCGATATCGGAGCCATGCGCTACCGGCACCATGCCGCTCGCGACGGCGGCAGCAGCCCCGCCGCTTGACCCGCCAGCCGTGATCGTCAGATCCCAGGGATTGAGTGTCGACCCGCGGAAGGCCGGCTCGGTCACGAAGTCGTTGGCATATTCCGGCGTGTTCGTTTTTCCCAGGGAGACCAGGCCGGCCGTCCGCCATCGCCGAACGATCTCGCTATCGGGCTTGGGCGCGGCATCCCTGAAATAGGCGGAGGAATGCGTTGTCGGCCAGTCCGCCGTGTGGATACCGGTATCCTTTATGAGAAAAGGAACGCCGGCTAAACGTGAGTTCTGGTCCAGGCTCCTTGCGCTGGAGCGAGCGCCTTCGGCATCGACCAGGGTCACGGCATTGAGGACAGGATTGATCTTTGCGATCGCCTCGATTGCGGCCTCAACGACCTCGGTAGCGGACAGGTCGCCGGAGCGAACATGTTCGGACAGTGCAACGGCATCGAGCGCCGCATATTCCGGCAGCTTCATGGCTGGCTCATGTGCCTGGCTCTCTGTGTGCCGGAAAGTGTGCGGTGATCAGCTGGGCGACCAGGGCCGGATCCTCCCAGTGCGGGTTGTGGCCGCAATCGGCGGCTTCGACGACTGCGGCGGTGGGAAAGGCTTCCACCAGCCGCTTCCGATGCATACTGTCGAACAGGGGATCGCGCCCGCCGTTTACGATCAGCGTATCGACTTTGACGCTTCGCGCAGCCGCCGTGAGATCGGTGAGGCGCACCTGCTCCAGTATGACGCGCCAGCGTGGCGCTGGCATGGTCGACGCCTCTGCCGCCGCCATTGCGAGGAAATCCCGTGGCACATCCGCCTCGCAGGCATGCCAATAGGCATAGAACGGGTCCGTCGGCGATATCGGGTCGCGCAGCGATTGCACCCCGACGACCATCGGATGCGCATCGGGGATTGCGGGCTGCAGCGTGCCGGCGAGCAGCACCAGCCCGCCGGCCAAAGCCGGATGCCGTGAGACCGTTTTGATGGCAATCATGCTGCCCAGCGAATGTCCAACCAGAACCGGCTGCACGAGCTGCAGCCTGGCAATGAGCGCGGCAAGGTCGTCGGCGAAATCGGCCGGCCCGAGGCCGCTCGTCCCGGCCGGCGAGGCGCCGTGCCCGCGCAGGTCGGGAATGATCAGGCGGCGGCCTTCCAGATAGGGGACGAGCAGGGAAAAACTGCGGCTCGTGTCGGTAAAGCCGTGGATGAGGACAAGCGGCGGCTCGGCCCCGCCGATCTCCATATAGGCCATGGCGGGCCCCCCGCTAGCGGC
>NZ_RZTI01000182.1:0-9118 GCF_003997275.1 Mesorhizobium sp. M6A.T.Ce.TU.002.03.1.1 | reverse complement strand
TTCCTGCGTCTTGGGATCGGCGGCCATTTTCGCCATGTCGGCGGCATAGTCGGTGCCGTGATATTCGAAAGTGCTGAACAGCAGGTGCTCCGGCTCCTTGAGGTAGATGGAATAGTTCCTGATGTTGCAGGCGGAGATCATGGCCAGCACATCGGGCCAGACGGCTGCGTGAAGCCGCACATACTCGGCGACCTTTTCCGGCTTGAGGCCGAGCACCATTCCCATCCGCTGCATGTCCGGCTCCCTATTTCGTTATGTCGGTCGTGAATTCCGCGATGCTCTTCGCTTTGACCGCGTCCCAATCCCAGTCGATGCCGATGCCGGGCTCGTCCGGCGCCAATGCGTACCCGTCCTCGATGCGCATTTTCTTGCCGGTCAGATCGTCAAGCTGGGGAATATACTCGACATATCGGCCGTTCTGAACCGCGCAGGTCAGGCTGACATGCAGTTCCATCAGGAAATGCGGGCAGACCGGGATATCGAACGCCTCGGCCGCATGCGCCACCTTCAGCCAGGGCGTGATGCCGCCGATGCGGCCGACATCGACCTGCACGATCGAGCAGCCGCCTTTTTGCATATATTCGCGGAAATGCCGGATCGAATAGAGCGACTCGCCTATGGCAATCGGCGTCGACGTCGCATTCGACAGCCGCACATGGCCGTCTATGTCGTCTGCCGGCAGCGGCTCCTCGATCCAGGCGAGGTCGAGGTCGCGCAGCCGCTCCGCCCGACGGATCGCCTCGTCGACCGAAAAGCCCTGGTTGCAGTCGGTCATGATCTCGTAAGCATCGCCGACTGCCTGGCGCACCGCACCAAGCCTGGCAAGATCCTCGGAGCCGTGCGGCCTGCCGATCTTGACCTTCGAACCGCGAAAACCCTTGGCTTTGGCGGCCAGCGCGTCCTCGACCAGCGCCTCGGTCTCGATATGCAGCCAGCCGCCTTCGGTCGTGTAGAGCGGACAGCGGTCCTTGGCGCCGCCGGCGAGTTTCCACAGCGGTAGCTCCTGTTTCTTCGCCCGCAGGTCCCAAAGCGCGGTATCGATAGCCGCCAGCGCTATGGCAGTGATGGCGCCGATCGTCGTGGCGTGGGTGGCGAATTCGAGCTCGTGCCAGATCGCCTCGATCATGTCTGCATCGCGCCCGATCAGCCGCGGCGCAAGGTGATCGGCCAATAGCCGCATTACCGAGGAGCCGCCGGTGCCGATCGTGTAGCTGTAGCCGGTGCCGACCGCGCCGTCGGCGTCGGTGATTGTGACGATCGGCGTTTCCTGGCTGACAAAACTCTGGATCGCATCGGTGCGCTTGACCTTCGGCACCAGGTCGACCATCCGCAGTTCGACTTTTTCGATCTTGGCCATGACGTCAACCTCGCAATGTCTTGCCGGTATCGGCAGAAAACAGATGGGCCTGCGACAGGTCCAGGCTCATTTTCACCCGGTCGCCGGCCTTCAGCGGTTTCGGATTGAGCATGCGCGATACCCAGTCACTGCCGTTGAATTCGGCGAACACCAGCGTCTCGTTGCCGAGCGGCTCGGTGACGGTCACCGGCAACTCCAGCTGGTGGACATCGGCGTCCTCGCCGGAACTGATGCCGTGTCCCGTCGGATAGATATCGTCGGGCCTCAAGCCGAACACCACTTTGTCGCCGGTTCCGACACTGGCTTTGAACTGGCTGGGCAGAGGCAGTCTCTCGCCACTGGCGAACAGCAGCTGTTCGTCGTCGATCGCTGCCTCATGCAGATTCATCGGCGGCGAGCCGATGAAGCCCGCCACGAAGCGCGTCTGGGGCCGGCGGAAGACCTCGTCGGGAGTGCCGACCTGCTCGATGAAACCGTCGCGCATGATGACGATGCGGTCGGCGAGCGTCATCGCCTCGACCTGGTCGTGGGTGACATAGATCACCGTCGATTTGACCTTGGCGTGCAGCTTCTTGATCTCGGTGCGCATCTGCGTCCGAAGCTTGGCGTCGAGATTGGAAAGCGGCTCGTCGAACAGGAAGACGTCGGGATCGCGCACGATGGCGCGACCCATGGCGACGCGTTGGCGCTGTCCGCCCGACAGCTGTGACGGGCGGCGGTTAAGCAATTGGTCGAGGCCGAGAATGCCTGATGCCTCGGCGACACGGCGGTCCATTTCCTCTTTCGCCGCGCCAGCGATCTTCAGCGAGAAGCCGAGGTTTTCGCGCACGGTCATGTGCGGGTAGAGCGCATAGGACTGGAACACCATCGAGATGTTGCGCGAACGCGGCGGCAGATCGTTGACCATGCGGCCGCCGATCTCGATGACGCCGTCGCTGATCGCCTCGAGGCCGGCGATCATGCGTAGGGTTGTCGACTTGCCGCAGCCGGACGGACCGACCAGCGCGATGAACTCGCGGTCGGCGACCTCGAGGTCGATGCCGTGCACGACCGCCACCGGGCCGTAGTTTTTGGTGAGTTTCTTCAGGGATACGGTTGCCATGTCAGCCTTTCACCGCGCCGGAGGTGAGACCGCCGACGAGATGTTTCTGGACGATGAAGGTAAGCGTGAGAGCCGGTATGATCATGACCACGGCCAGCGCGCACATGCCGCGCCAGTCGATGGTGAACTCGGCCGTATAGTCGAGCAGGCCGACCGGCAGCGTCTTGGAGTTGATCGAGCGCGTCAGCTGCGAGGCCAGCGCGAACTCGTTCCACGAGGTGAGGAAGGCAAAGATGCCGGCCGAGGCGATGCCAGGCCCGGCAAGCGGAAACTCGACCTGCCAGAAGGCCTGCCAGCGCGTGCAGCCATCGATCTGCGCGGCCTCGGCGAGATCTTTCGGCACCTGGCGGAAAAAGCCGTCGATCAGCCAGATGGTGAAGGGCACGTTGAGTGCGACATAGACCAGGATCAGGCCGAAATGCGTGTCGATTATGCCGAGCCGTGCAAAGACGAAGAACAGCGGCAGCGACAGCGCGATGCCGGGCACTGTGCGCGTCAGCATCAGGCTAAGGAACATCGCCGACTTGGCACGGAAGCGATAGCGCGCAAAGGCATAGCCGCCGGCCATGCCGATGGCGATGGCGATCACCGTCGAGGTCACCGAGATGATCAGCGAATTGCGGAAATAGTCGAAGACCGGGATGCCGCCCTTGCCGACGCCGCTGAACATGGCGATGTAGGCATCGAGTGAGAGCTCCTGCGGGATCCACACCGGCGGCTTGGCCATGATCTCGACAGTCGGCCGCAGCGACGACAGCACGATCCAGATGCCAGGCAGGCAGATGACCAACATGGCCAGGAACAATCCGATGCCGTGAGCGATGCCGAGCGCCTTGTTGCGGACGCGATGCAGGCTGTTCTGGTCCATCCTCACCACTCCGCCGCGATCTGCGTGCGCGCCGCGGCGAGCTTGCGGTAGAAATAAACGGTGAACAGGATCGAAAGCAGGATCGAGAAATAGGCCATGGCGTTGGCCATGCCCATCCTGGCGTCGCTGTAAGCGGTGCGGGCAACGAGCGTCCAGACGAGCTCGGTGCGGCCGGCGGGACCGCCGTCGGTCATGATCTTGACGATGTCATAGGCGCGCGCGACGTCGAGCGAGCGGATGGTCATTGCGATGAAGGCAAACGGCATGATGAACGGCCAGGTGACATAGCGGAATGTCTGCCATGGCGTGCAGCCGTCGACGCGGGCCGCCTCGACCGGCTCGCGCGGCATCGCCAGCAACCCGGCAAGGATCAGGATCGCGAACACGGAAGTCGACGACCAGATCTCGGCGGTGAGGATGGCAATAAAGGCGAGATTGCCGTCGATCAGCCACGGGATGGCGCGGTCGGTCAGGCCGAGCGCCTGCAAGGCGTTGTTCACCAGGCCGATATTGTCGTTGAACATGAATTTGAACTGGAAGCCGACCAGGATCGGCGAAAACATCATCGGAAACATCATGATGGTGCGCAGGATACGTTGTCCGCGCGACGCCTTCTCCACCAGCAGCGCCAGCCCCAGCCCGATCAGCATTTCCAGATTGAGCGCGACCGTCAGCAGCACCACGGTGCGGGCGAAGGCGATCCAGAAATCCCCGTTGCTCAGGATGTTGACATAGTTGCGCGCGCCGATGAAGACCCAGAGTGTCTCCGGCTTGGTCAGCCGGAACGGCGTGAAGCTGGAGTAGAGCGAAAGCAGCAGCGGCAAGACCACCACCGCCGCCAGCACGATGACCGCCGGCAGCAGGAGCAGCAATGGCGGTGAGGGTCTCCAGCCTTTCATGTCGATCCGGTTCTGGTTAATGCCCGGATGCCGAAGGCCGCCATCGGCGAACTGGGATCAAGACAAAGCGTGTTGCGCATGGTTCAAAAAATTAGGGGCGCCGCTCTTCGATAAGCGCAGCGCCCCATGGGAAGATGTCAAAGCTTGCCGGCGTCTTCGAGGATCTGGGTGGCCTTGGCGGCAGCGTCGTCCAGCGCCTGCTTGGAGGTCTTGTCGCCGAGGATGGCCGCCTGCAACTCGGGATAGACGGCGTTGGAAATTTCGATCCATTCAGGTGTCTGCGGTACGGCGAATGCGTGTTTCGCTTGTTCCTGGAAAGCCGCCAGCACTTCCGTCTTGTAAGGGTCGCCGGCCGCTTGCTGAATGTCCCAGTCCCACACGGCCGTGCGGGTCGGCAGCGGTCCGCTTGCTGCTTCAAGCTTCTGGCTGTCCTCGTTGGTCAGGAACCACACCAGCGACGCCGCAGCTTCCTTGCTGGCGCAGTTTTCGGTGACCGAAAATCCGTGATGCCCCGACCAGCCGGTGCGAATGCCAGCCGAACCTTTCGGCGCCACCTTTACCCCGACATTGCCGGCGACCTTCGATGACTTCGGATCGTTGAAGAACCCTGCCCAGCCCGGCCAGTCGAGGTTGATAGCGACCGTGCCCGAGGCAAAACCCTGGCCGAGATCGTCCCAGAGATAGTTGGTGGTGCCGGCTGGCACCGCCTTGGCCTTGTAGAGATTGACGAACCAGTCGAGCGCCTGCACGCCTGCCTCCGAGTTGAAGGCGGGCTTGCCGTCCTTGTCGAGATATTCGCCGCCATCGGCGATGAGCATCTCGTAGAAGCGGCCGTTGATCGCCTCTTCCTTGCCGGCGAACTGGGTGCCGTAGAAATCCGGTGGGCTGGCGAAGAATTCCGCCTGCTGGGCAACCTCGTCCCAGGTATCTGGCGGCACCAACTCCGCACCGTACTTGGCCTTGTAGGCGGCCTTCTTGGCTTCGTCCTGGTAGAGGCTCTTCTGGTAGTAGAGCGCCGAGACATCGAACTGCGCGCGCGGCAGCATCACCAGCTTTCCGTCGAGCGTCGAGGCCTTGATCGTCGACGGCACGAAGGCGGCGACCTCCTCCTTCGGCAGCAGCGCGTTGAGATCGGTGTAGATGTCAGGATATTGCGGCGCGAAGGACGAATGGTTCGAGCCGACGCACCAGTTGATGCTGCCGGACGCGATGTCCGACTTGATTTCCTTGTCGAGTTCGAAGTGGTTCTTCTTCGAGATCACGTTGACCTTGGCACCGGTCAGCTTTTCCCATTCGCCGATGCGCGCGTAGAGCCCTTCATATTGCTGGCCGCCAATCAGCTTGGCGTCGATGGTGACGCCGTCGAACTTGCCGGGCAGTTCGGCAGCAAAAGCAGCGCCCGCGCCAAGCGCAAGCAGCGCCACGCCGGCCGACAGGCCGTAAAACAATCTGGTCATTTGGTTCCTCCCAACGGCCTGCGTCGGCGAACTCGTATCGATCCGATCTGCAGCGCTTCATTCATATACAAACAAAACATTTATGCAGTCGTCAAGTTGAAAGTTCTTTCCGGATGCGGGCCATTGTGCGTATATGAAAGCCGAAATTCACTGGGGAGCGATTATGGCGGAGGACGAGGACGATGACCGATATCGTGCCCCGGCGCTGGACAAGGGGCTCGACATTCTCGAGCTTCTGGCCGGCGTCGACGGTGGCCTGACGCAAGCGGAAATCGCCAAGAAGCTCGACCGCAGCCCCAACGAGTTCTACCGCATGCTGGACCGGCTGGTGCGACGGGGCTACGTCACGCGGCCCGACGGCGATCGTTATTCGCTGACGCTCAAGCTGTTTGGCCTGGCGCAGTTGCACGCGCCGGTGCGACGGCTGGTTTCCTACGCGACGCCGCTGATGCGCGAGCTTGCCGAAACCTCGCAGCAGGCAAACCAGCTTGTCGTCTTCGACCGTGGTTCCGCCGTGGTGATCGCGCAGCAGGAGGCTCCTGACTATTGGGGCATCTCGATCCGCGTCGGCTCGCATATCAGCCTGTTCGATACCGGATCGGGACATGTGCTGCTGGCCTTCCGCTCGCCGGAAGAGCGGCAGATGATGATCTCCGAACATCTGCGCAGCACCGACAGGCCGCCTCAGTCACCGGAGTTCTTCGCCCGCCTCGACCAGGTCCGCGAGCGCGGCTATGAGATGATGGCGTCGCTGCAGACCGCCGGCGTGTTCAATCTGACGGCACCCGTTCTTGGCTCTGACGGCAGGGCAATCGCGGCGCTGTCGATCCCCTATATAACGCTGGTCAATGCCCCAAAGGCGCCCGACATCACTAGGACAATCGAATTGCTGCGGGCGGCGAGCGAAAAACTCTCGCAACTGGCGGGATCGGCCGTCAACTCGAAGTGAATTCTTATTTGAATGAAGAATTTCTCCGTGAGATGATCCTGAAACGCCAGAGGAGGAGCGCGCCGTCATGATCTTCGATACCCATCTGCACCTGATCGACCAGTCGGCGCTGCGCTACCCCTGGCTCTCCGGTGTGCCGGCGCTCAATCGCGACTTTTCCCACGACGAATATGCAGTCCAGGCTCGCCGTGCCGGCATAGAGGGTGCGTTGCATATGGAGGTCGATGTCGATCCCGCCGACATCGAGGCCGAGACCGGTCATGTGAAAGCGCTGTCACAACAGAGGGCTAGTCTGCTGCGCGGGGCAATCGCCTCCTGCCGACCGGAAGAGCCTGGCTTTGCCGCTTATCTCGAGCGCCAGCGCGCCAATCCCTTCGTCAAGGGTTTTCGCCGTGTCCTCCACGTCATGCCGAATGAGCTTTCGGAGGCCGCGCTGTTTCGCGAGAACATCAAGCGGCTTGCCGGCACCGGCCTGACCTTCGATCTCGTCGTTCTGCCGCATCAAATCCCAAGAGCGATCGCACTCGCCGATCTCGCGCCGGATGTGCAGTTCGTGCTCGACCATTGCGGCGTGCCCGACATCAAAGGGGATGGTGAGCACCCATGGCGCGAGCATATGACGGAGATCGCGCGGCGTCCGAACGTCGTCGGCAAGATCTCCGGCGTGGTCGCCTATGCGGATGCCGGTTCATGGACCGTCGATACCCTGCGCCCCTATGTCGAGCACACCATCAAATGCTTCGGCTGGGACCGCGTCGTGTGGGGCAGCGACTGGCCGGTCTGCACGCTTGGCGGCGGGCTGGCGACCTGGGTTGCAGCGACGCATGCGCTGCTTGGCGGCGCAAGCGCCGAGGAACGGCAAAAGCTGCTCTCCGCCAACACGAAGCGGCTGTGGAGTTTGTAAGCCGCCTCAGATTGTCGCCGATACGTGCCGCTCGCGACCGTAAAGCGAAACCAGCAGCACGATGACCAGACCAAGTGCAGCCTGCACGGTTGAGGGCCGGAAGCCAAGGCCGATCAGCAGCGTGTTGATCTCCGTCAGCACCAGCACGCCGGCGATGGTGCCGAAATAATTGCCGCGGCCGCCGACAAGGGCGGCGCCCCCGACCACGACCGCCGCGATGGTCTGGAACAGATAGGGCTGGCCGACATCGCCATAGGCCGAACCGGTGAAGCCGAGCAGCAGCACGCCAGCCGCGGCAGCAAAGAAAGCGCTTGCCGCGTAGGTCACCGTCCACATGCGGACCGGATCGATCAGCGCCAGCGGGGCTGCACCGGGGTTGCTGCCAAGCGCGTAAAGGCGGCGGCCGTAGGCCGTGCGCGCCAGCACCAGCGCCACCAGCAAGGTCAGCACCGCGACGCAGGGCACCAGCGCCGGCACCGGCAGCGGTCCGACCGAACCGCCGATCGAGACGAAGGCGGAAACAGCTGCAGGCGCCGATCCGGATGGAAAGCCGCCGGTCCACAACAGCACGGCGCCTTGCACGATCATGCCAACGCCAAGCGTGACGATCAGCGGGTGGATGTCGAGCCCGCGCGAGATCAGGCCGTTCAGCGCCCCGATCAGTATGGCGAGCACGCCGACAATGACGCAGACAAAAGCAAAATTCCAGCCGGCGCCGTAGAGCTGTGCCGCAACGACATTGGCGAAGCCGATGATGAAGGGGATCGACAGGTCGATGCCGCCGAGAATGACCACGAGCGTTTGGCCGATCGATGCCACCGCCAGCAGCGAAGCGATGACCAGCAGCGCGCGGATGGCGAACGGCGCGGAATACCCCGGGATGAGCAGCGTGCCGACAATCTGCAAGGCGGCAGCGACCGCAAAGGCGCCTGCGACGCGGGCATTGGTGGACTGAAACCAGGTCTGGCTCATGCTTCTCAGCCTTTCCGTCCGGAGAGCCGTTCCTGCAGCGCCGTCATGATGACCGCTACAACCAGAATGACGCCATAGGCGATCTGCAGCACATAGGTGGAGACGTTGAAGGCGGTCAGCACGCTCTGCAGCAGGAAGATATCGATGGCGCCAATCGCGGCGCCCAGAAGACCGCCGCGCCCGCCGGCAAGGCTGACGCCGCCGAGCGCCACCGCCGCGATCGCGATCAGCGTGTAGGTTGGTCCGATGTTGGGATCGGCCGAACCGATCAGCGCCGTCAGCATCAAGCCCGCGCAGGCGGCGAGAATGCCGGTCATGACATAGGCGATGAAACGGACTTTGGTGACCGGAACGCCGGCCGTGTAAGCGGCGCGGTCATCGCTGCCCACCGCCATCAGCTGGTCGTAGTAGGGGGTCTGCCGCACCAGCCACCAGAACAGGAAGATCAGCGCCAGCGGCAGTGCCGACCACGGGCCGGCCATCGCCTTCAGCCAGCCCGGCGCCGGGCCGATCGGCGCCGGCAGGATGGTCAGCGTCATCCCGGTCAGGATCAGATAGGTGCCAAGCGTCGCGACGATCGGCTGGATCCGAACGACGGTCGCCAGAAAGC